>JAFGLT010000043.1 GCA_016927895.1 Candidatus Bathyarchaeota archaeon
GATGGGTCGGGAGACGACACAGGCTCTGAATCGGCGCTTGATGTTGGCGATGAGCTTCCTACAGTGATGTTTTTTACTGTCTCAGCGTTCACTGTAAAGTTATACTCGTAATAAGTTGGGAAGTAAGTTGTGGGACCTGAGTAGTAATTTCCAGTTCTTGGGTGTGCAGTTATTGTGTAGGTTCCTGCGGGGACGCTTAGGAAATAATAGCCTGAGGAGTTAGAAAACCAGCCTGACCCATAGTTATCCAACGAGACGACAGCGCCTACAACTGGGTTTCCTGAAGTGTCGGTTATGTATCCTGAAACTTTGTAGCCTGATTGCAGTGTGATGTTTTTGGTCATATCAGATGTAACTGTAAATCCTGGCTCATCGTAGTTTATGTAGTTTGAATCGAAGGGAGGCCACACGTTGACATGATATGTGCCTGCGGGAGCAGAAATAACGTAGTAGCCTGAGGCATCTGAGGTGACGCTGGGAACAAGTTCTGGCACATTAAAGATTATGTGGGCACCCTCAATTCCGTTGCCATTCTCGTCCAAGATGTACCCTGAGATTTCATATGAAGCAGCTGGTTGAATACTTGAACCAAAAGCATACAAATAACCATCGTCTGAACCCACGTAGGCTACCCCGTTGACAACAGCACATGACGCCCGCATCTTGCCGCCTGTTTGGTAACTCCATATTTTGCCGCCGGTTATTGCATTCAAAGCATAGACTTTGCCGTCAAATGACCCCGCATAAACAAATCCGCCAGCAACGACAGGAGATGAGAAAATATATCCTCCGATGGGAGATTCCCAGATTAAATCGCCACTAGCTGCATTTAGGGCATAGATGTAACTGTCGTATCCGCCGACGTAAATAACTCCGTTAGCCACGGCAGGAGTTGAATAGTAATAGCTTCCGTAATTGCCGTGTAAAGGACGGAACGACCAAATTTCAGACCCGTTAAAAGCATTCAAGGCATAAACATAACCGTCTCGTGAACCGAAGTATACTATTCCGCCGACAACTACAGGAGAAGTATCAATAAAGCCGCCAGTAGAGTAGTTCCAGATTTGAGAGCCGTCACTGGCTTGTAACGCATAGAAGTTTTGGTCTTCTGACCCGAAGTAAACAACACCGTCAATAACAGCAGGAGACGAAAGGATAAGACCACCTGTATAATATGACCATGATGGTGAACCGGTAGCAGCATTCAGCGCGTACATGTAGCCATTAGCTGAACCAACGTAAACTACGCCATCAACAACAGCAGGAGATGGAAACACGGAGCCACCTGTATTGAATGCCCAAATTTTAGAGCCACTTGCAGCATTTAGAGCATACATATTGCCACTGTATGAGCCGATGTAAACAACACCGTCAACTACTGCAGGAGAGGACTCGATGCCACTGTTGGTAGCGTATTGCCAGATTTTCGAACCGGTTGTAGCGTTCAAAGCGTTTACAAATCCATTCTGGCCATTCCATAATGAGCCAAAGTAAACAACACCGTCAACAACAGCAGGAGAAGACTCAATGCCGCTGCCTGTTTGATATTTCCAGAGGAGTTGATTTGTCAGTGGACCGCTAGACTCGGTGTATCCCGAATGTGCTACATCATTATGGAACATAGGCCAAGAATCCGAGTCGCTAGCAGGCGAAGGTGCGGGTGTCAAGACTGGTGCAATTGTGTAGGTTACGCCGTTTAGTATTAATTCATCAGCATACAGCGGTTCACCAAACCCATCTGGGTCAACAGCCCAATACTCCAAAGCTATGCCAATGTATGGAACGTTGATGTTTCCGTACTCAGTTTTCCAATAATCAAGTTGTTGCCAGGCAACCCCGTAAACGGATAAGTGCATATTTGATTCGGTCCAGCCCCATCTGTACCCTCCAGTGGTGACCTTCCATGCACCGTTGCTTGTGAACTGGTAATCGCTCAGTAAGATACTTTCTGATACGCCATCGTTGTTTTTGTCAAGGTAAATCACGAATCGGGGTGTTGCATTAACATATGAAGTGTAGACAGAAAATGTTGAGAGTGTACGTAACGCTTTATTGTATGGATATAACGCGATAGCATACGAACCCACATTTGCACCTGTAGGAATGACTAACTTCACGGAATTGGAACTTGTATGGACTTCTTCTGTGGCGAATGATGCTTGCCCATCTAAGTTAGACTTTAACTCTACATTGAGAAGGTTAGATGACGGTGTTAGTAGACTGTTTACAGTGATGTTTTTTTCAAAGTTGCTGTTTACGACGATGTTGGACTCGCTATAAGGGGAAAAATCAGTTACGTCTTGGGGTCCATTCGCTGGTCTGGCATTTAACGTGTATGTGCCAGCCGGAGCTGTTACAAAATAGTAGCCTGAATAGGTCGAATACCACCCGCAAAGGAAATTATTCAGTGAAACAACAGCTTTTACAACTGGTGTTCCAGACAAATCAGTAATGTAACCTGATACCTTATAGCCTGAGTTCTGCGTGATGTTTTTGGTTACATCCGAGTCAACAACAAACGCTGGTTCATCATAGTAAATATAGTTCGAGTCAAACGGTGGCCACACGTTAACATGGTAGGTTCCCGCAGGAGCAGAAATCAAGTAATAGCCTGAGGCATCCGAGTAAACGCTGGGAACAATATCAGGCACATTAAAAATAATATTTGCACCAGCAACTCCGTTCCCATCAGAGTCCAAGATGTAGCCCGAAATATTAAACGAAGACTCACCTGAACCCTGTGCCGCATCAACATGAATAACATTAACAAAAACTGCACCACATATCAAAATGGATATGAAAAAAGCGCTCAAGAGGGACCGGTTATTCACCACACATTCCTCCGACTAAAATAACTCATTTCTTTGAAAAAAAGCGTTTTTGTAAAGATTTCTTGACTCAAAAAATCTTGACTAAAACTGAATCTACTCAAAAAATTTCTAGCTTATGAGTACAGCATCACTTCCAAACAAAACACCGCTACAGTTTCGACTCAAAAAACAACAAAATAATGAATTGGATGGAAATGCTGAAACCATCAACTACCAGCTATTTTTGTTGCTTTCTTCTTAGCATATTCTCGATGATGGAGCGTAGCTTGGCGTTTTCCGCTTTAATTTTTTCTTTGCCTAAAGCTTTTCTCTGCTCGTCTATTTCTCGGATTAGCTCAGCGTAGTGTATTCCTTCTGCGGCTGAAACGTATTCTACGCGAAACCTTTCTGGGCTCATGCCGAGTTTGGTGAGCATGTTTTTCAGCGCGTCGGTTCGGGCTTTCATCTTGTAGTTTCCGCTTATGTAGTGGCAATCGTAGGGCAAGTGGCAGGCGCCGATGAGTACCATGCCTGCTCCAAGCCGTAAAGCTTCAAGGATGAAATCGCGGTCAACCCTGCCTGAGCACATGACGCGTATCGCCCTAACAGACGGTGGATACTCAAACCTGCTTGTTCCAGCCAAGTCAGCGCCAGCATAACAGCACCAGTTGCAAAGAATTGCCAAAATTTTGTCTTCGGGGTTCTCTTCGAGCGCCGCGCGTATCTGCGCCAGTATCTGAGCGTCCGTAAAGTGAAGCTGTGTTATAGCATCTTGCGGGCATTCAGCCACACATGTTCCGCACCCGTGGCAGCTTGCGGTAATAACCTTAGCGGGCTTGTTCGGCTCAATCTTTATCGCGCCATAAGGACATTTATCCTCGCAGATGCCGCACTTTGCGGTTACGTTTCTGCATCGGCTTTCATCCACCACTGATATTATGGGTTCAATTTTCCACTTCGGCTTTGAGATGACTGTTGCCGCGCGTGAGGCTGCACCGCTTCCCTGAGAAACACTGAAGGGAATATCCTTCAAGCCTTGGCAGGCGCCAGCGTAGAAAACGCCGTCGGTCGGCGCGTCCATGGGCTTAAGCTTCGGGTGGCTTTCCATGAAGAAGCCGTCGGCGCCGCGGGACAAGTTAAGTATACGCGCAATCTCATCTGAACCCTTTTTAGGTATCGCTGCCGTGGCAAGGACAACCATGTCAGCCTCAACCTCTATCGGCAAATCCAAAGTCTGGTCCTCAGCGCGAATGATTAAGTTATGTGTGTTCGGGTCCTCATTAATTCGACCCACACGTCCATGGATGAAATTCACGCCGTTTTGTCTTGCGCGGTCATAGAATTCTTCGTAGCCTTTGCCGGGACTTCGAATATCCATGTAAAAAACGTAAACCTCAATGTCTTCCTTGTACTTCTCTTTCAGCTGAACCACGTGTTTAAGCGTGTACATGCAACAGAAGTTGGAGCAGTATGGGTACTTGTTCTTGTCACGTGAACCAACGCATTGAATGAACACTATTGTATGCGGCTTTTTTCCGTCTGATTGCCTGATGACTTTGCCGCCTGTTGGACCCGCAGCGAGAATAAGCCGTTCGAACTCCATGCTGGTGATAACATTTGGGTATTTGCCGTAGCCTAAAAGCGGCATATCGTAGGGCAGGTAAACGTCGAAGCCTGTGGACACGATTATGGCGCCTACTTCTATGTCAACTTCTTCGGGCTGCTGCTCAAAATTTATGGCTTCCCTAGCACCGCAAACGTCAACACACTTGTAACATTCAATGCAATAATCCTTGTTTATAGTGTAAATCAACGGCACTGCCTGGTCAAACGGGACTGATATGGCTTTCCGAGTGCCCAAGTTCATGTCCCACTCATTCGGAAACTCGATTGGACAAACGTCTCTGCATTCTCCGCAACCCGTGCACCGTTCAGCTATGACGTACCGCGGGTTCTTGCGAATCTTAACCTTAAAGTTGCCGACGTAACCGTCGACCTTCACCAAGTCAGCGTTAGCGATAATCTCAATGTTCGGGTGTCGCCCACAGTCAACCATTTTGGGTCCTTCAATGCAGATGCTGCAATCAAGAGTTGGAAACGTCTTATCAAGCGCCGCCATGTGCCCACCTATGCTTTCGGTGTTTTCCAGCAGGTAAACTTTGAACCCCATCTCCGCCAAATCCAAAGCCGCGTTCATACCAGCTATGCCTCCGCCCACAACCAAGGCTTTGTTGGTTACAGGCACTTCAATAGTTTGAAGCGGCATCATCAAACGCGCTTTCGCTACAGCCATCTTTATCGAGTCTTTAGCCCTTTCAGTTGCTTCTTGAGGAGTGCTTGGGTGACACCAAGAAGCGAACTCTCGGATGTTAGCCATTTCGTAAAGAAACGGATTCAAACCAGCCTCAGAAACCGTCCTGCGGAATGTTGGCTCGTGCATTCTGGGTGAGCAAGCAGCCACTACTACACGGTTAAGCTTATGTTCTTTTATTCCCTTTCGGATTTCTTCCTGACCGGGATCAGCGCATGTGTAGCGGTTTTCTTTGACGAACACGACGTCAGGTATTGTTTTGGAGTATTCAACAAGCTGCTTTATGTCTACAGTACCTGCGATGTTTAAGCCGCAGTGGCAGATAAAAACGCCTATGCGCAACTCTTCATTTTCAGACTGCTTTGGAGTTTCGGGTTGACTCATCGTATCTCCTCCTCACAAACGAACCGTCTGCAAACTGTTTCTTTCGCTTTTTGTGAACTGTGGGCTTTCAACTCTTTAACCGTGCCAACTGGCGACGTGAGCTTCTCCAGCGCTTTGTTCCAAGCTCCAGATCGAACTGGTGTATGATGTATTTTTGTTCTCTTAAGCGTTAAAGCGTCGTCAACTGGACAAACTACTTTGCAGGCGCCGCAGTAATCGCAGAAAAGCTCGTTAACGTAAACCTTATTGTCCTTTTCAGAAAGGTATAATGCTCCTGTTATAGGGCAAACGTCCAAGCAGTCCGTGCAGCCGTCGGGGCACTTTTTCTGGTCTATGGCGATTTTGCCTTCTATGAACTTCCGCACTTTAATCGCGCCAGGAGCACATTTGAACTCGCAGACCCTGCAGGTTGGACAGTACTCTTTTTGTATATCAAGGTTGATTTGCACGCGTTTCCTCTGGCTCGGAGGTAAAGTCGCAACATCTTCAACTGGGTTGCCGTCGTAGCCTACTCGGGTAATCTTAATCAAAGATAAGGGACAGGCGTCTTCGCATTCCACGCAGTCCTTTGGACACTGGTGCGTATCCACTTTTATGTCGCGGATTAACTCGGGGTAACTCTCCTTATCCAACACGGAAAGGACATGTTCGCCATTCAAAGTAAGCTTGATGGCACCATAGGGACAGGAAACGTCGCATATCCCACAGAAATTACATTTCTCCAAGTCTATGTCTACCAAGGCTTTCTTTGCTTTCTGTCCTTGGACTTTCGGCTGTTTCTCAATTTTGATGGCTTCCTTCGGACAGGCTAAACTGCATATTTGACAGCCTACACAACGCATCTTATCAAGGGCTAACTTGTAGCGTTTAACATGCAAAATCCATTCTAATGTTAACGCATCTGCCGCATCTTTTTTCACAGTTTTTAACGGCACTTATCTCCCCATCAACAGCTTACGCGTCGTAACAACCTGTCCAACGCTTAACCAGTACCTGTAAAGTATTTCACTGCGGCGTTGACGATATAAATATTGCTTGCTGACAACGCCGTTTCATTCATGGATTTCAATGAAAAAACAGGGCATAAAAACTTAGTTACGAACAGTCACGGCCACATAGCACTTCAACAGATTATCATCTTTTAGAGAAGCTACTTGCAAACCAGCATCTCGCAGTAGCTCTTGGAAAGCCTCCAAAGAAAAAACTTTTTTCAAACCAGTCACCACAATTGACGAGGGCTGCTGTGCGTTACGTTTGATTTCGTTCAGCGTTTCTAAGGGTTTCGGCAGGTTCTGAAGCACCGTGAAGGCAAAAATTATGTTGAAGTGGATGTTTTTGAAGGGCAGGTGGTCGGCGTCCGCTTGAACCAAGTGAACGTTGCGGAACTCTTGTGCGCGTTTCTTGGCTTGGCGCAACAGCTTGATGGAAACATCCACGCCCACGACTGTTTGGGCTTCAGCGGCGACATGCTGGAACAGGAGACCGGTTCCGCATCCAAGATCGAGGACTTTGCTGTCAGAGTTTATATTTAGGCTTTCTAGGGCTGCTTTGTACTTTGCCGCTTGCTCCTCTGCGTACCGCATTTCGTACATTTCAGCGGTTAAGTCGTAACGCTTCATGGTCGTGCGTTTTTGGCTCCACTTGTTCACGGGCTGAACCTTCAGAAATCTTATGTACGCTGGAACCCTCTAAAATACTTGGCTGAAACATATTGCAGAAACAAAACAAGTTAAAGGTTCTCACAAACCCGAGGCTGACGGAAGCCGCAGCGATTATTGAGAAAGCGCTAGCGCAGAGAAGAACAATTATCGTAGTGGGCGAGTGCAAAGTTCTTTATTCGGGCAGGGCAAAGTCAACTCTTGAACCCGGCGAGCGCATACTGATAATCAAAGAGGATGGGTCGCTTCTTGTTCACCGCCCAATCGGCTACGAACCCGTCAACTGGCAGCCCTCAGGAAGCGTTTTCCACGTGCAAACCAAAGCTGACGTCGTTGAGGTGCACGCGGTCAGGCAAAAACCCCGAGAAAATGTGCGAGTACTGTTCTACGAGGTTTTTATGGTGTCAGCGTTGAGCCTTAATGATTCGGGCGAGTTCTCGCTTTACGCAAGTGAAAAGGAAATGCACCGGGCGATTCTTAGGAAGCCTTCACTTTTGGAAGAGGGGTTCACGCCTATAAGCTACGAGAAGAAGGTTGAGCCTGGATTTGTGGATGTATACGGCGTGGACAAAGACGGAAAGCTTGTGGTTGTTGAGGTTAAGAGGAAAACAGCTGGGAAAGAAGCCGTGTTGCAGCTTGCTAGGTACATAGATGCCATAAAAGCCAAGGCTGACCGTGAACTTCGAGGGGTACTTGTTGCGCCAGGCTTGGGAAAAGACGTGCAGAGGTTACTGGTGACGCTTGGCTTGGAGTTTAAGGCGTTAGATCCGAAAAAATGCGCCAAAGTGTTAAAAAAAGACCAAAATGCAAAACTTGAGACTTTCTTTGAAGAAGGTAAATAATGCCCCAAAGCATTGAGAAGGCTTAAATCGGTCGGGTTGCTTTTTGCCTTTCGAAGGTGAAGAGTAGAAATGAATCTTTGGAAGGACATTCCAGTTGGAGATAAGCCTCCAAAATTTTTGAATATGATTATTGAAGTAACGAGCAATGCCCGCGACAAGTACGAGTATAACTCGAAGTGGGAGACATTTGTGTTGGACAGGATAATTCCGTCATCTGTCATCTTTCCAGTTGAGTACGGTTTCGTTCCGCAAACATGGTATGAAGATAATGATCCCTTGGACATAATGGCAATGAGCTTTGAACCCCTAGAAGTCGGCGCACTCGCCAGAGTGAGAGTAATAGGCGCATTAATAATTGAAGATGAAAAGGGCTTAGACCCGAAAATACTGTCAGTACTTGTGAACGACGCGAGATTCGAAGGCTACAAAGACATATCCGACGTTCATAAGCACGAGTTAAAAGAAATTGAGGAGTTCTTTGAAACGTATAAGAGGCTGGAGCCGCACAAGTGGACTAAAATTAAAGGCTGGAAAAACGCTTCGGAAGCTATGGAAATCGTGGAAAACTCCATTAAAAAATACCAGCAACTAGAAAAGAAATAGCGTACAGCAACCTCTTCTTTTCCTTTCAGGCGTAAGCTTTAAGATATTTTTTGGCTTAAATCTTGATGCTCCTTCTCTGAAATCCAGCCTTCTTTCCTTATGTACCCTAACCCTTTTTGGATGCTTTCTCGCGTCAACTTTGAGTTTAAAATGTTTGTTTTTTCGCCCATTTCTCTCATTTCCGTTTCAAACACCGCGTTCTGATGTGCTAGTACTTGAAGGGTATCCACCAGCGAATTTATCAATTCGAAGCGGGAAACAAGCAGCTGCTTGATTTTTGCTTTACCCAAGGCGCTTTTGATCTTGGTGGAAAAACCGTACGTGTTAGCTTCTGACGGCGAAAGGAATAAGTAACGTTTTTTTGAATCCGCTTCATAACACGCTAGGTAGAACGGGACATAAAACAAGGAAATTCCTTTCAGCTCCTCGTCTCTTTTAATGCCGAGTTTTGCAAAGTTTTCGATACTTGTTTCGCGTAACTTAACTGTTCTGCCCACCTGATCAAGTATCAGCTTGGTCTGCTTTTCCAGTTCCTCAATTTCTTGCTGGCAAATTAGGACCTCCGCGTCACGGGAAGACTCAAGGTCCAGCAGGGGCTGGCGGGTTTCTTTAGTCTTAGTCTCTAATTCGGATCTTAAATTGAAAATTTCGAGGGATTTACGCTCTTCCAAATCTTCAAGCTCTTTTTCAGTGTTCTTTAATTGATCTTCGATTTCCGAGAGCTCTTTCTTTGTTTCGTTGGCTTTTTCTTTCCACTTGTCTTCACCAACATAATTGTTCCGTTCCGCACAACTTTTAGCTTCTAGTTTACACTTCTCAATTTTTGTGAGTGCGTGCTCCTTGGACTTTTCAAGTTTCACTTTTGTCTTTTGAATGGGGAGCCGCTCCTTATCGAAAGACTTCTTTGACTGGATCAGTTGATTATCATATTGTTCTTTGAGTCGTTTAACTTTCGGCTCTATGAGCTCTTCTTGCGCGTTTATCTTAACATCAAATTCTTCTTTTATTGCTTTGGCTTTGCTGCGTAGCACCTTGATGTAGTGCTGAGATGCCTCGTTGATGAACTTGATACATTGATTGAGCCCTTCAACATCCTTTTTGAAGGAGGAATGGAGGCGCATAAGCTCCTGCAGTATGGATGATATTGTGGATTTATCTATAATTGGAGAAATCAACCCAGAGTCAGTGGGTCGAACATCTATTGCTTTTGCTTCATGTCGGTAAGAGTCAAACTCGCTCAAGAACTCTGAATCTGTTATTAAGCCGTTTATTTCAACTTTGTTTTCTGTAACTTGGGTCTGAAAATAGTTGATGTGGTCGGAGAGGAAAGCCATATGGGTTTCATGCGTTTTGGCCCCCCGCTTCAGGTTCTCAATGAAATCTTTCGCCTCTGGAACTACAGCGTACGATAGCGTATACTTTGACCTGTTCAATCCGTCGAATATAAGGGCGGTTTCAGACCATGGAAAAACCCAAAGTGGATAACCTATTTTGGTGATAAACAACATTTTTTCTTCAGGGCGCTTTGAAAAGAATCCTCCGCCTTTTGCGCGGTCTAGCTCTGCCAAAGAGAAAACAGCAGCTACCTCCAAATCGGGAGTGAAGGGCTCCTTACGGTTTTCTGAAAGAACTGAAAAAGGCAGAATGAACTGCTTAACTTCCCAATCTGCTCCTGACATTGTAGTCCCTCGATATAATTGC
The DNA here is from genome assembly GCA_016927895.1 of Candidatus Bathyarchaeota archaeon. GTDB lineage: Archaea > Thermoproteota > Bathyarchaeia > Bathyarchaeales > Bathycorpusculaceae > SG8-32-3. Next base: position 10,310 of record JAFGLT010000043.1, read on the forward strand.
AGGTGGTATCATTTTAAGATTTGTCATTAAATTCTACTACTGACTGAGAAAAAGTCTGTAATCTTCTTTTGGAAAAGAGCATTCTTCAAAAGTGCGCTTTGCATTATCCACCTTCGCATTGGAATCTCGAATCGGCTACTGATGAACTTTAAAGACTCATCCAGAGTGTTGAAAAGATGGGGTTTCTGGCGCATGGCGTTTCGCACGTTTTCCCTGACTTGCCACACACCTATAGGCATTATGTAGCCTGGGCGCGCTTCACGCAACACAACAACGGTAGCTTGCCTCCTATCTTTTATGAGTTGCTCGCAAACAGCCAGCCGCGCCGAATAGTAGCAGCCGCCTATCTGCGCGTAGGTTGTTCGCCCGTTGTTGCCTTCGTAGTCCGAGTATATTGCGGTGTTCCTGCCGTGAGGATTCCACACTGTACCCGGATACCATGCCTCCATGGACTCGTAGCTCCAAGCGGCTGGAATCATCAAAATCTCAAAAACGTTATCCAGATAAACCGACTCGTAGACGCGGTACTCGTTTATTTCAGGAAAAGTCTTCACGGTCTCAGCCAAGTTTTTGGAGACTATGTCGTCGACGGCGGTTATGCTCCAGCGGGTTGGAACCAGCCGCCTGTTTTTCTCTATGCCGAAGGCACCAACGCTGAAGGCTTTCTGTATCTTCGTGACCATGACGCCGTGGTCATAAAGCTCAAGCACCGCCTGCGTAGCTCGCAAGTCAGTGTCGTAGTAAGCTTTTTCGACGCGGTGGTCGAAACGTGCGTTGCCAACGTGCAAGTCTCTTATGGGCGCAGACGGCCCGAAAGGCTGAACACTGTCATCCAAGAACAGGGAGCCGCGGGGCTTTTTCGTGAGGTTCAGTTCAGTATCCACGCTGTTTTCTGATAAGGCTAAGTCTCGGGTTTGATCCATTATCTTGCCTGCATCAGTGAACTTTTGCACGTGAACACGGTGTTTACCGCGAATAAGCATCGAGCGGAACCCTACGATTTCGTCAATTGATCTTCCAAACCATTGCTCTGGTAGGTCATAGATGCTGGTGTCTTCTTGGACAGGCGGCACGAGAGGTCCAACGTAGACATGTGGGTAGCCGATTCTTCCGATGAACACGCTGGGCGGCGAAAAACCTGCGATGTCTTCGGTTGACATTAAAGGCACGCTTTTCAGGTAATAGTTGGCTCTGACCAGGATTGGGCAACGAGTTTTTCCGCATAGACGACGGGAGCCCTTGCATACGACGCATAGGCTGCGTTGTGAAGTTCGAGTGGTAATTTGGCTTTCTTCGACGGCTGAACTGTTACTGCGTTTTATGTATCTAAGTAGCCAATTGTCGGGTTCGCTTGCACTGCGGGGTCTAGACTGAGTGGTCATAGCTGTCTTTGAGGATTGATTGAACGGTTTCATATGCTTTCCGCATTTGAAAAGCTCAAATTATGGCGTGTTCTAATTTGGAAGGCAAGCAAGTCAACACGTGAAATTGTCAAAAATTTAGTATAACTCGCGTTTTTGTCTCTAGAAAAGATTTATAGAAAACCGGTTGTTCTCTTCTTTAACTCTTCACCATAACAGTTTATAAAACTCTATGTGAAAAAGAAAAGTCAAGGAGAATGAGAAATTGCATAAGGCTTCGAAGATAGTTAGCATTGTACTTCTTAGTTTACTGTGTGCATCTATAGGTGCGGTTGTTTATGCTCAGACACAGGTTTCAGTTTACATACGGAACCCGTTGAACATTAGCAACGGCGCCAACGGTGTTGTATCTGGCAACTGTTGGGTGGGAGAAATCCCGGTAACAGTAAGCAACAGCACTGAAGACCCACAAAAGACGGTTGCGTACTGCATGAACTTTGACAAGACAGTCTATGCGGGTCACACATACAGTTCTCAGGCAACAGCAGTAACGGAGAGCGTTGAATGGAAAGCGATTAGTTACCTTTTAACATGGTATCAGCCGCCAGCGGACGCCAATGCTGCAGCGGCGAATCAAGTGGCAATATGGAGACTTCTGAACGAAACAAGAGGCTATGACTACAATAAGATGTCGTGGCTTACTACAGACCTTGACAACGCAGGCAGCGCTCTAGCAGACGAAATGCTGAACAAGGATGTTATAAGAGAAGGCGATGTTTTCGAGTGGATTGAACCCGTAACAACCAACCAGTCAGCAGTGGCAGCTGAGCCGGGTGAAACAATTGCTTTCAAGGCTAAACTTACGGATGCTTATGGAACTCCTAGGGAAGGCGTTAAGATAATCTTCAGCGCCGTACTGAGCCCAGACAACGTTGAATTGGACGCTGCTAACGTTTATCCAGCGGAGGCGCACACTGGCAGCGACGGAATAGTCGAGGTTACAGTGACAGTTCCAGATGGCGTCACGAACGGTGACAGAATTGAAGTTGTAGCGTCAACCAAAGGCGTCGTGCCGCAGATGTACATGGATTTGGATGACGAACGGAGACAGGACCTGATTGGGGTCGGAACCACCTTTGAATTGACAGTGTCGACAAACGTCTGCATCTTAGCGTCCATCTTGGTTATTCCAGAAGTTGCGTTTGGAACCTTAACTGTCGGTGTAGTATGCGGGTTCGCGTTCCTGTTCTGGAAAAAAGGCGGACACTTCAAAAGGCTTAAATTGAACTAAACGACTCTCGCAGCCTTTTTTTCTATTTTTTCTATTACGTGTTAAGCGTTTCTATGGTTCTCTTGACTTTACACGTAAGTCTTATTAGGTCTTCTGAGGGCACATATCATGCTAAGTGAACTGCTTTGAAGTCGGTTCTGTTTATTTGCACCCACAATTCTGCGCGCTCCCAGATGGCAGAAGCATTTTTGAATAAGCTTTGCGGTGACAAGTACAAAGCAGAAAGCGCGGGGGTCACGCCTACACAAGTAAATCCTTATGTGGCTAAGGTTATGACGGAAATCGGGATTGACCTTTCAACGCACAGGTCGAAGAGTATAATGGAGTTTCAAGGAAAAACCTTTGATTACGTGGTTACTGTTTGCGATTCTGCACGCGAGGTCTGCCCGTTTTTTCCAGGAGAGAAAGAAATGCATAAAAGTTTTCCAGACCCTACAGCTTTTAAGGGTTCAGAAGAGGAGGTTCTGCCTAAAGTCAGGGTTGTGAGGGATGAAATAAAAGAGTGGGTGGAGAATACCTTTTGTAATGAAAACGGTTTAGCGGAGGCGGGTCGGCTTGAGCGTTTTTGAAAAGAAAGGTGCGAACCCCGAAGCATTAGCGGAGATGGCGCTTGAAGACGAGAAAGTGTTGCAGGAAGCTTTCGACGGAGTTTTATCCAAGAAAGATGTAGTTAGACAGAACAGTTACCAAACTTTGAACTTCCTAAGCGAGAAGCACCCAGAAAGTGTTTACGGCAGATGGGATTTCTTTGCAAACCTGATTCGGAAGGGTAACTCTTTCCACAAGTACATTGCAATATGGATTATTGCGAACCTGACAAAAACTGACCCTGAAAACAAGTTTGAAAAAATCTTCGATGACTACTACGGGTTGCTGGGCGACAAAAGCGTGATTCCAGCGGGGCATGTGGCAGCTAAATCGGGAATAATTGCTTTGGCAAAACCTGAACTTCAGAGTGAGATAACAAACAGGCTTTTAGACATTGATAACATTGTGCAGAGGCATAAGGACCTCGTCAAAGCCAGTGCCATAGAATCGTTTGACGCTTACTTCGAGGAAAGCAAAGACCAAAAGAGGATAACTGAGTTTGTTAAAGCGCAGCTAAATTGTGAAAGCCCGAAAACGCGGAAAATTGCTAAAGATTTCTTGGAAAAATGGAGTAAAACGTAACAGGGAGACTGGCTGGAAAAAGGCTTGTGGTTGAAGAGTCTATTCTTCGAAGAGGAATAAGTCGTCTATGGTTGTTTTTAGTGCTTTTGCTATTTGGTGTGCCAGCAGAAGCGACGGGTTGTATTTGCCTTTTTCCAGGTAGAGGATTGTTTCTCTTCTTACGCCTACTTGTCTTGCGAGGTCATCTTGTGTCATGTCGTAGCGGGCGCGTAGTTCTTTGATGCGTGTATTGAACTGCATAGGTTAGTCGCCTTTTCTGCTGAAGACCCAGCTCAGCACCATAAAGGATAAGCTGGACACGAGGAGCGTAGATATTAGCAGGTAACCAGCGTCAACGTTCTGCAAGTCGTAGAGTTCTCTTCCGAAGATGAGCATGAGCATGATTGCTAGCGTGAAGTAGTTGCCTATGAGCAGCGCGCAGATTGCGGCTTTGCCTGTGATTCTTTGGGTTCGCTCGTCGGCTGATGGGAACCCTGATTTTCTGTCTTTGAGCAGCTTCCACACTAATAAATTGATGGCTTTTTCTTGTTTCATAGCGCTCTTGAGTGTCGGTTTTGTGGTGTAAGCACTTATTAAGCCGATTCCGAGGATGCCTACGACTATGGCGATGGCTGTGGTTCTGTCGCCGAAAATGTTGCCGTGTATCATGAGGAGAGCACCTGCTAAGCACAGGGATACTCCTATGGCGAATAGTGTATGTTGCCGAGTTCGGGTTTTTTGGTTCGTTTTTTACACCTCATTATTTATTTCTAACTTTATGCTATATATTTTTAACTTAATGTTAGACATGCATAACATTACATTATTTAAGCCTTCCTATGAACAAAAACCGGAATAGCAAAAACATTCCCGACAACTGTCGAAACCATAAAAAACTTAACCGACCCGTCTATGACGGGGGAGTCTCGGACGGTTCAAACGCAACGAAAAAGTCATAATCTGTAATATCTTTTGCATCATATTTTATCTGTATCTCAAAATAACCCGTAGCGCCTTTTTCTACGAATGTCACGGTGAAGCCGGGTTGCGGAGAATTCACAGTAAGAATGGGACCAATTTTTTCTCCAGCTGAATTGTAAACGTCTGCAGTTATACCAAAATAATAATCGCTATCGTACTCGTTTTTTATGGTTCCATTTATGATAACGCAAGGGTCACCCTGTTTAATCGAATAAGAGCCGGTGGCGCCTGACCGAGAAAAACTTTCGTTATAAACTCCATAAAACAACATAGAATCAACCAAATACACTTTTGTCTCCACTCCATCTAGATAATCACTAGTGTAATGCAGATATTCTTCAGCTTTCGGTTGCGGTGTTGCAACTGAGGATAGAAGAAAGTGGAACAAACCGAACAAAACAACCACGACCAGAACGACAACAATAACCGCCACTGCGAGTCGCTTGTTCATTTCTCAATATCCACTCGTTTGCATTTATACGTCCTAACTTTGCACCCAAGCTTGGAAATGTATTTCTTTGTTCTCCCAAGCCCAAGAGCAACGAGCCCATGTTCCCTGAGTTAAAGGGCCAACGGCTTGTACGGCATCTTGCGGTTTCTCCCATCCACTAGACGTTCTCACCCATCTAATCCAAGTATGGTTGTGTGAAGTAGTTGGCAAGTCCATCGTGCCTACATAGTATATCTCGCTAAGAATATCGAATCGGCCTATTTTGGTCGCGTTGGTTGGACTGGTATAACCAAGATTGTGCCAAACACCGGCATAGTCCCTCACCCAAGCATCTACAGCGCTGTTTGGAGTAACGAACTGGCGACCTTCTTGCAGGTCTTGAGTGTACAAGCTATAAACGCTGGTCTCAGGTCGGGAATCATAATAATAACTTAGTGCTTTGTAGTAAATCCCATCAAGACTAATACCATCGCACGTCAAAGCACCAAGCATGGTTAAGTCTGGTTTCGCTATGTGTGATGGAACTCTGAAAAAATCACTCCCAGATTTTGGTAAATCGACGATATCATATGTGTAAGCCAATTCGAGAATTGTCTTGCCTGACCGTGGCACCCATCCCTGTCCACCTTGGTCATAAGTCACTACATTCATCCTCTATGGAGCCGGTACGAAATCGGGCGCTCCGCGATTTTTTTCGTTATATTCTTCCCTAACTTTGGTTAGAGCATTAACCCATTTTTCCCAATCTTCGGTGTCTTTAGGCACGTCTTGAGGTTCCTTGGGTACATCTATTGGTTCAGACATGAGTTATCACCCTCAGGTAAAAATATACACCAATAAATATAAAGGTTTCTTTTCAAAATTGAATAAACGAATTTGTAGAAAAACAATCGACCTGTTCTTTGAAACCTCATCTTTTGATACTATAACATAAGGAAATCTTTTGACAAGTTTTTGGTGGCAATGCATAGACAGTTCCCTAATTGGCTAAATTTTAAACTATTATCGTGCTTCATTCAACAGTAAGAGCGGAGTAGCTACATATTGCATAAACAAAAAGAAGTGTATTGAAAAAACTATTTGCAGCTAGTGGTGATACCTAAAGTGAAGAATAAAGAAGGAGGATGAAAATGTGATAGAAAATGAAGTTAAACCGCATTACGGACAGTACTCCCGCTACATTTTTGCTGTTTTGTCAGCCATTATCTTTGTCATTGGAGTACTCATCACCTTTTTTGTTTGGTGGATACCCGGAATAGCAGTAATCGCGTTCGGTCTCTACTTCGCACTCAGTTACGTTTTCTCGATGCAGTTCTTCAAAGAAACAGAAGCCTTCAAACCACCGCCATTCTTAGAACTAAAGGGAAGCGAGCAAGTATTAGATGTCGGTTGCGGACTTGGAGAAACAACATCGGAATAGCGAAACACTTGACAGCAGAAAAAGCAACGGGAAGTGACATTTGGAGCGCAGTGGAGATTCTGGGAAACTCCTCAGAACGCGCTTACCAGAACGTCCAGATTGAAGGCGTACAGGACAAAGTAGAGTTCAAAACTGGAAACGTTCTATCCACGCCGTTTCCTGAAAACTCTTTTGACCTCGTGACGAGCAGCAGTGTTATAAACAATCTTCAAGGCGACTCCGCAAAAATCGAAGCATTCCACGCGATTCTCAGGATTTTGCGACCTAGAAGCCGATTCCTTATGATAGAACCATTACGTGACCGTTGGGGTTTTCTAACTTTCACGCTGCTCGGAGTTTGGATGCTGTTACCCAAGGACAGGTGGATTGCGCTTCTAGAGAGCAGGCTTCACAAATTTAAGGTATGAGTACTACGACCATCTGGGAATGTTTCTGGTGGAAAAGCCAGAATAACAAAAGCGCACAAAAAAACGACAGAGCATAAACGTGCATTGTTGCTTAAATCGAAGAGGGCGTTTTTTTTAGGGAGAGAGGGTAATTCTCCTCTTAACACGTTACTTTATGAACGCCCAAACATAACGGTGGTAATTTGGACCAACCCACATTTAAATTTACCTCAACCATCCTTAAAGAATACATGATTATTCATAGAAGTTTTTCAGCGCCCTCAGCGCATTCAAAGTTATCCATTTGCTGCGGTTGCCTCTTTGTTCGATGCTTGTTTGGAAGCGCCCATTAAACGTGTTTTCTAGTTTCCATGTGCCGTTTTCATCCTGTTTTGAGAGTATTACATCAATGGTCTCCTGCATGCGAGGGTCTTTATATCCGAGGCTTGTCAGTATCCCTAAGATTTCCAGCACATCAGTTTGGTACATTAATGGAAAACCCAGTCGCAGCCAGCCTGGCTTAGACAATTTGCTTAGGTTGTGGCTTCTTTTGTAAATATGATGTTTCAGCATGTATTCAACGCCTCTTTCGATAGTGCCAATCACACCCGCAGACCGCTTCGCATCAGGAATTTCCGCCAATGCTTTAAGAGCTTTAACTACACCCATGTGGCAAGAGTGCTTTCCGAAACAGCTTGTAGCTTTCTCGTAAGGCCAAATTTTAGGCGGATAAGCCTCTCCGTCATCAAACCTTTGGTACTTTACTATCCAGTCTATTCCACGGTTAACCCGCGGGTCATCCAAAAAGCCTAATCGGATTAGGCTCCAGACCATGTTGCCCGTCAAACACGGCAGCACTCCACTATATCTTCCACCACCCACTTTAACGCTGAGCCATGCGGAGAAGCCGCCGCTCTTGCGGTCCTGAGAATTCTCTAAAATGAACTCGCAGGCTTTCTTGACACGCGCGTCTTGCCCGTCAGCGCCAAGTTCAGCTAGGATGATGAGTTGCCAAACGGTTCCCTTGTATTTGGCAGTGTAAAACTTGTCTGGTGCTTCCCAATAGCCACCGTCATTCTGCTTGGCCAAAATCTTCGGCACCACACCATCAAGCATAATCTCTTTTTTTGCCTCTTGCACTTCAGAACTGCTTCGGGGCTTGTCCAAAATCTGGGACAAAGCAAAATACCGCACCGAAGGATTGGTTTTCTCTAAAAGCCAGTCTGTTGGGTCTGCTTTCAAAACAGATTTCCAATCGCTCATAGCGTTCACGCAATCTAAGACTGCGAAATCAGGTAAAAAGATTATCTCAGCACCCATGAAAACCTGGATTCGCACGCGCGAAGCGCATTTCATCTTTTTCTGTTTAGAAATAGAATCATGAATGCTATGGCGAATACTGAGGTTATGATGCAATAAGTGGAGGCTGCTGATGAGCCGAAATAATCCCACAAGCTCCCGACAACTGCGTTTGAAACAAAGAAAGCAGAGCCCACAACCAGATAGTAAACGCCGTACGCGGTTCCTCTTAGGCTGCTGTTAACATAAGAAGGAATTAGGGCGCGTTGAACGGTTTCAACTATTCCAAAGTAAACACCATAAGATACGGCAACCAAGAAAGCGTCAAACCCGTTTAGTGGGAACAGAAGAATCAGCACAACAGTGGCGAGGAAGACGCCGTAGCCCGCGACCATTATTTTTTCCTTGCCGACTCTGTCAGACAAGACGCCCGCTGGAATCGCTACGGCAACATGAGCTACGTTAACAGCAGCATAGACCAAAGGGATAAACGAATCAGCAATACCAGCCTCCTGAGCGTTCAAGAGAATAAAGGAAAAGTTGAATGCACCCAAAGAAAAAACGCCGACAACAGTGAGAAGCCGAGAAAAGTTACCTTTCAACACTGTTTTAATGCCTGCGAACAGTTGGAACTTTCCATCAGCTTTGCCAACCTGCTCCTTAACAACGAACAAGATGAGTAAGAGCGCAATAGTTCCAGGTATCAACGACAGCCAGAAGACATCCCTTATAGTTAACCCTAACACTAACAGCGCCGTTGAGGCAATCACGGGGCCCACGATTGCACCTGCTTGATCAAGAGCTCTATGTAAACCAAAAGCCACGCCTTGCCGTTTCTCGGAAACTGACTCGCTGAGGAGAGCATCACGGGGTGAAGTGCGAATAGCCTTCCCAACCCGGTCAGAAACCCTAATTACAAAAACATCTAATGGTGCTCTGGCTATTGCGAAAAGAGGCTTAACAGCGTTTGATACACCATAGCCAACGAGGACGAATAATTTTCGTTTCCTTAACTTGTCAGAGAAAATCCCTGAAACCGCCCGTAGAACATAGCTTAAAGCTTCAGAAGTTCCCTCGATAAACCCCAATATCGCTATGTTAGCTCCGGGTAAACCAAGAAGAAACGTGGGCAAAAGGCTGAAAACCATTTCACTCGAAATATCAGTGAAAAGACTAACAAAACCTAAAGCAAAGATATTCGGACTCGAATTAACACCAGCTTCCTCGCCGCCCTTTGTTGTCATTTCAACACCTTACAGCAAGCCCAATTAGGCTAATGTTATTCTTTCAACATTCAGGTATCGCTCACTTATTTTATTATGCTTCGCAACTCCGCATAGAAAAACATCTTCCGCCTTTCCCTCAAAAGCAAACTCAATTAGAGCGCAACGCACTCAAAACACCAGCAACGCAAAGAAACAACTTGAAAAGGGAAGTGGCGCCCAGGCCGGGATTCGGACCCGGGTCTAGCGGGCGACAGCCGCTTATACTAGACCTGACTATACTACCTGGGCTCTCAAAAGCCAAAGTTGCGAGATGGATAATGCGAATTTTGATTATTTAAGCTTATCTTGACAATTCACGACTGCCAGGGGCTAAACCACTTTCCTGAACAGCATATTTGGCTCATAGTTGGAGCTTAATAGTGGTTGATTGCAGAAACCTATAGGGGGCTACTCACTGTTGGCACTTTTCACAACCAAAAGCATGTTGAAAACACGAACCTATTTGGCTCCTATTAAGAATTGAATGCAAAAAACGGGGGGTATACCCAGAAAGGTTGTTTAACCAAAATGTGACGTTGTGGTTACTGTTTTGGGTATTGGTGTTGTTTGCCTGTCATGTAGGTTATGTTGATTCTGCCCATTGTTGTTTCGGCGAGTTTTTCAGGTTTTATCTTGGCAAGTTTCTCTTCGGGATTCTTGGAAAGCTGCCGCACCATCACAGCCATGCCATGCTGTTTCTCGGGTAAATCATCAATCAAAGACACAGTTCCTCTAAAATGAACGCTCGTGTAAGCGTAATCGCATTCGTCGGTTACGCCGTAGTCCTGAACCGCTTGCCCCCACACTTTGCTGTTTGCTTTCAGGTACACGGTTTTCTTGCCCTCATCAGCGCAGTGAAAGTACAAACAGTTACGCGCTTCATCGTAACCGTGGCTGAATGAAACAAGGTAGGGCTCGTTGTTCATGCAAAGTGCTATGGTCACGTACTTGGTGGACTTCAACACTTCTTTAAGAGCATCAGAATCGGTTATCTCTCGGTCTTTTCGGCGAACATGAAACGACATAGCACACCCATACCTAAAAAGGCAATATTAACTTTTAGAACTCCGTCCAGAAAGCTTCCCACGAGACTTAGCCAGAAGTGACTTCAAAAAGTAGACAACGTCTGGAGTGAAAATTGAAAAAGCAGCTAAAGTGAAGTTGAACGGAAAAACGGTCCAATGTTCGAAAATGTTACCAAACTCTCCGCTACCCCAAGGACCTATAAGCATCAGTGAGAAACCCCACATCTGAAACGCGGACCAAGCGCCTGTTTGCAACATCGCTCCACCAAGCCTCGACAAATACTTACCCTTTCCCTCCACAGCCTCACCCTTGTAATTTCTAAAGAAAATTTCCCCAGCAACACCCCCAGCACCACCAGGAAAAAACGCGTTAACAAGAACCTTCTCCAACATGTTACCCGGAATATAATGACCAATCCAAAAACCAGGAAAATTCAAAATCGGAATCGCAACACTGCCCGTGGCGAAGCGAATCGCAGCAGGTATACCGTAAATGACTACTCCAGCTAACTGCCATAACCAGAATCTTCTATTTTTGAGAGTAACTTTAACAGCGCTCCAGAATCCCATATCTTCTCAAAAGATAACTGAGATTTTAAGTCTTCCCATAAGGTTAAAGCCACAGCTTTTCAAAATCATACGGTAAACGTGAAATAGAGACATATATAAACAGAAGCACTTACAAAACCTATGAAAATCTGTAAATTATTTTGTTTTCAATAGTAACCGATGTCGCCATTAGTTAAATACAACTCTTAGGAATTTTTCGTTTTGTAGCCAACTCATAAAGTCTTTGGCTGCCTCAAACACCTTTCAGAATCTTGCGCTCAGTAAGCATATCATGAGCCCGAATGACTATTTTCCATTATTGATCGCGCGGCAAGCCAACCTGTTAGGACTGCGGTAGGTATTCCCGCAGGACTATATACCCATTGACCTGTTTGCAATGCATCCGGGATAGGTGTTTTAATTGAATCAGGCATTTTTCTAAGGTTATTAACCACTGGCACTGATGTCTCATACGACCACCCTACAATTCCTCCTTCAGAAGTACCTGCCATTTTTGAGATAGTTAGGGGAGTTGAAGAAAAACGAAACAGAATTTTTTCCTCTATTCTCGGATAAATTGAATTGTCAAGTGTTTTCAAAATACGATTTTCAACTTCCTTTTTGAATTCTTCGTACCATCCAGCTTCTTCTACCTTTTTAATTAAATCGTACTCGAATAGGAAGCTAACTATTAACCCCGTCTTTCCTTTAGGAGCTAAAGAGGGATCTCTGAGTGCTGGAATTGAAATCTCGTATGTAGTTAATCGGCAATAGTCATCCACCCATTCCAAAACTTCTTCTTTTGGAATCCTTTCAAAATTTTCAATTAGAGATTTAAGCCGTGAACGGTGAGTTTCACCCAACCCCTTTTTTGATGGCGTATAGAAGAAATGCCCATTTGAAATTGATTTGAATTTTTCCGGAGGCTCGTCAACTCCAATCATCACACTAAAAACTGAATCGCCGCCACGTTTTGACTGAAATTCTTCTTTTTGCTCTAGAATCTTGGGAACATTATTTGAGTTCAGATTCGCTGTTTCTAGGATGTTATACAAAGTTTTCAAATCCGCACTCCAAATCAAATTATCATAAGAATAAACATCACCATTGGCATCGTACAATTCTTTTTCAGAAGGAACAACTTTCGTTATTTCTGTTTCTGTAAGAATTTTTCCGCCCCATTCAACAATCTTCTGTTCAATAGCTTTAGGCAGCTGCCCTGTGCCACCCTTTGGATAAAGATAATCTATATAGACGTAAAAGTAACCTAATGCAAAAAAGACCGGGGTATTTTTAAAAAAATGTTGACTAATAATATCAATAAGCGATGCATTTGATGACATTTTTTCCAAAAATGATTCTACAGGTTCTTGCATCCGGTTAATTCGCCTAATTACAAAAACAAATCTTAGAAACCAAGGTAACAGTTCCTTAATTAAAAATAATCTATTATTTTTCAGATTTAGAAAAAATGGATTATCAATTCCGTATAGGACTTTCATATCTTTCAAAATTCTTTCGATAAACCTTATAATTTTGTCAATATCTTTTTTGCTATCAGGATATAGATATTCTAGTAATTCTTTATAATCAGACAATTGTTCCCCCGAGAGAATATTAATTATTTTATCTTCAATTCCAATTGAAACAGGGCTTTCAAAAAGTTCAAGTTCAATTCCCAAATTCCTTAGCATCGGACGGATAACTCCTGAATTTTCGATAGACCTTGCACCGACGTCAAAAACGAAACCTTGTCGTTTAAAGGAATTCAGGAGACCGCCGCATTTGTCATTCTTTTCGATTAATAAAACATTGCATCCTTTTCTTGATAAATAAGCTGCAGCTGTTAAGCCAGATATTCCTGCGCCAACAATTACAATTTTACGTTCCTTATCGTTCACTCCAATCCTACCAACCTGAGACTTTCTTTCCACAGCTCTTCAGCAACCTCTTTGTCTAATGCGTGAGGGGCGAGTTCTTCTTCTGTAGTTAGATTAAAGAATTTTCCTCCAACCCCTTCAACGTCTTTTGACACTCCCAGATAGTATAGGGCATCCGCTGAGACCTGTGGTGATTTTGATGAACGATTAACAAAATGATGCTTATAGAATCTATAGAACCTCCCATTATTTTCTCCAATATTGGTTTTAACTTGACCTGGGTGGCAAGCGTTAATTGTAACTCCGCTATCTATAAAGTATTCGTTGAATTCTATCATTGAAAGAAGTTGCGCTGTTTTCGCTGCACCATAACTACCTAAACCTGTGTATCTACGTTTTTTCCACTTGAGATCATCCAATTTCAAACCAGAAATTGCAAAGCGATAACCTTCGGAGTTAACAAAAATAATTCTTGCTCTTTCTTGAGCTCTGAGTCTATCCTTCAACATGTAGTTCAGAATAAATGACCCTAGATAGATTACTTGAAAAACCAGTTCATTATCATCATTAGTCAATATCTTTTTGGTTGAATGAACGCCTGCGTTATGAATTAACACGTCAATATTCAACTTAGATTCCAAAAGCTCTCGTCCAGCTCTCTTTACGTCTGAAATTTGAGTGAAATCTGCAACTTTATAATCGCATTTAACCTCAAAATCGCGACGAATCTCTTCGCATACATTCTTCGATTTCTCTTCATTCCGATTAATACAAATAATATTTGCTCCATGTGAAGCATACTCTCTTGCAGTGCAATATCCAATTCCGCTTGTTGCGCCAGTAATCACTACCAATTTATCATTAAAATCATCGGTACATTTTTTCGGAGTTGCTCTATTGTTTCGGAGCATCTCAAGAATATTTTTGAATTTATATTCTTTCAAATATTTATTCGATTGAATCACCCGAACATTCTCTTCATGAATTTTCGATAGATTTTTCCAAATTGAGGAATATTATCAAAGATATCGCCCCAAAGATCATAATAATCCCGTTGTTGGATAATTTTGCCTTCTTGATTTAACGTGATGCGGCTTAATCCGTACAAGGTTGAGCTGGGATATTTGCCAAAGCTCAATTTCATTTCCCATTCAAAAAATAGGGTTCTGCCTTCCATCATTATATTTACAATTTTCAGTTCTAATTCTTTGGATCGGTTAGTCAAACGTTTTGTCATTTCCGTGAATTCTTTAATTCCAGAAATTTCTTGTATGGAATCCCGAAAGTAAATATGATCGTCATAATATGGAAGGATATGCGACCAATCTGGTTTGCCTTTGGTATTATAGGTTTTTTCCCATAACTCTTTGAACTGCTCCGCACTAACGATTTCGTTCATTAAAACACCCTTAATATTAGTATTGCATAGCATGACTTTTTAAAAATAACCTTTCACGCGCATATCTCATCAGATCCATTACTCCGAACATGGTTCTCTACAATAGGAACAGAATATTATATTAACAGAAATTGGGATTACTGGAGAACCGTGATTTCGCTGAACACTAATGGCAACAACAGTGAAAAACAAATCCTAATGATTTTTCCGTTAGATATGGCAGCTCACTATCTGCGTTGCCTAGAATTATGCAAGAAACTAAGCACCCAATTTGAAATATTTTTCGCCTGTTCACCAAAATATGATAAGTTCGTTAAGAAATGCGGCTTTGGCACTTTCAAGGTTGCCAATTTCAATTCAGAAGAAATAACAGCAGCTGCCTCCAGTTTTGACTTTTCTTGGCTCAATTTTGGAACCATCGAGTCTATCTCAGCATCACAAATTGCTGTAATTGAGGAACATAAACCCAGCTTAGTCCTGGGTGACGCTGCTTTCACATTAAAAATGGCTGCCGAGAAAACCAATGTCCCTTATGTCTCTCTTCTTAACGGCTACATGACAAAATACTGCAGCATCACAAGAAAGGTCTCCCCAAGTCATCCAGGCGATCCTTATTCAAAAACAATGCCTAAAAGAGTTTTTAATCGACTCACTCGAGTAATTGAGCATGCAATGTTCGAGAAGGTTCATGCGCCTTTTCGAAGGGTAAGAAAGAAACTCGGCCTATCCAAACTCCACTATCTACTTGAAGAACTGGAAGGAGATTTTAACCTAATTTGTGACCTTCCTAGTTTTTTTCCTCAGAAAAAGCTTCCAGAAAACTACGAATTCGTTGGCCCTTTATTCTATATAGGTGATGAGGAAGAGCAAAGAGTGCTTGATTTCTTGGAGAATGATTATCTGCATATAATGGTAAGTACAGGAAGCACGGGAAGCTGGAAGAAACTAAGTCTATTAAGTGATCCTGTTTTCAGTGACGCGCGAATACTCATCTCTGGGAACGCGGGTAGTGCCATCCACTCTGACAACATTCTCAGCGCAGACTTCTTGAATCACACCAAAATCATGCCCAAAGTTGATATAGTGATTTGTCACGGAGGAAATGGCACAGCATATCAAGCTCTATCTCATGGTATCCCCTTGCTTTTCTTTTCCGGGAATTTCGAGCAAGAATGGAATATTCAAAGAATAGTAGAACTGGGATTGGGAGCACGCTTGGAGGAGTCTTTTAACGCCGCAAAAGTTCGAGAAACAGTTGACACGTGGATAAGAAAAAGAAACAGTGATTTATTTCAGAAGGTCCAGCAAGAAATCCAATCATTTGTTGATAAAACCGTCATAATTAAGGGCTTCTAGCATGATATATAAGGAGCGAATTAAGAATTGGAACACCAAACGTTTGAAATATCAAGTTGGCGTTTCCGATGGTTCGGCAAGCCTGAACAACTAGAAAAGAGATAACATCGTTTTTCAATTTCTTTGATAGCCAGTTACAGACAATTATATTAGCTCTTAGTCATCTAATAATTCATCAGTAACGGAGGGTTTTTGGAATTGGATTATGTGAAGGTTGCAACGAAGTCGGAAATTCCAGCTGACACAATGAAGAAAGTGAAAACAGGAGAAAAAGAAGTATTAATAGTAAACGTGAAAGGCAACTATTACGCCATTAACAGCAGATGCACTCACGCTGGAACAGACCTCTCCAAAGGCAAACTAGAAGACAACATCATCGAGTGCCCAAAACATCATTCCAAGTTCGACGTGACAACAGGCAAAGTGGTTTCTAAGCCAAAAATTGCATTCTTCCGCCCAAACATAAAAGACGAACAAGTGTACCAAGTAAAAATTGAAAACGAAGACATAATGGTAAAAATTTAGACTAAAACCGCACCTTTGAATGTTGCCTATTTCGGTAGATTACAAGATACCACAAGAAAACCAACAGCTTAAATTAAATGAATTTGCTTATCAATGCTACTCGGAGGAATAAATTTTGAAGACTCTGGTAGTGTATTACTCTCGAACTGGAAAAACAAAATTCGTAGCTGAAAAAGTAGCCACAGCACTCAAAGCAGACATCGAAGAAGTCGTTGACATGAAGAATAGAAACGGGCGATTCGGGTTTTTAAAATCTGGATATGACGCTACTCGCGGTAATGAAACGGAAATTAAGGAAACACAAAATTCGCCAAGCAACTTTGATCTTGTAGTAATCGGTACGCCTGTTTGGAATAGTAGACCCGCATCTGCGATTAGTACATATTTAAAGCGAAATAATTTTGCAGGAAAAAAAGTGGCAGTCTTTTGTACAAATGAGGGAATGGGTGAGGAGAAAGCTATTGAAAGGACTAAAGCCTTAATATCTAATGGTAACATTGTTGGAGAACTCGTAGTCTCTAAGGTTCTTGAAAATCAGGAAGAAAATGAAAGCAAAATTTCATATTGGTGCAACAAACTCGCTTCTCTTTGAGAACCTTCTATTATCTTATTTCTCTCAGGTTCAATAAAACAGATTTTCTAATTTCTAAAATACAAGCAACATTTTTCATCGAGCAAGAAAGATTAGCTTCGAACAAAAAATGAAATTGACCTTCTTTCAAAGTAAGTGCTATAATAAGCTACTACAAAATAAACACGTCATAGCACATGGAAATCAAAGCAAACTTTAAGCAAGTTGCGAAAAAACATATATGACTTAAGAGAATCTCTCTTTTTAAAAGTAGGTGATTTAAACGGCTTCAGCCAACAACGGGGAAAACGAAATGCTTGTCACGCCCTGGGAAGTAAAGGGCAAAGTAGACTATGAGCGCCTCATCCGCGAGTTCGGCACCCAACCGCTAACAGACGAACTGCTCAAAAAAATAGCAGGACACACGGGCAAACTACATCTTCAGCTTCAAAGACGCTTATTCTTCTCCCACCGCGACTTAGACACGGTGCTGGAGCTTTACGAAAAAGGAACAAAATTCGTCCTGTACACGGGCAGAGGCCCCTCAGGACCAGTGCATATAGGTCATCTGGTGCCATGGATTTTCACGCGGCATTTGCAGGAAAAATTTGGCGTTAGATTATATTTCCAGATGACTGACGACGAGAAATTCCTCATAGATGACGACGCGACGCTCCCGGAAACGCGGAAGTGGGCTTACGAGAACGCCTTAGACCTAATTGCCTTGGGCTTTAAGCCTGAAGACACGTTCATAATTTACGATGTTGAAGACATGGACTTGCTTTACGATATTACTTTGGAAGTTGCGAAGCGCATAACGTACTCCACGGCGAAAGCAACCTTCGGGTTCCAAGACAGCACAAACATAGGCTGGATATTCTGGCCTGCCATACAAGCCGTGCCATGCTTCATCCACAAAAAGTTAACAGGCGAAAACGTGCCAGCGTTGATTCCAGCAGCCATAGACCAAGACCCGTACTGGCGCGTAACCCGAGACATAGCCCAGAAACTACGCTATTACAAGCCAGCCCAAATCCACTGCCGCTTCCTCCCAGGCTTAGGACCAGGCGGAAAAATGAGCGCCTCCGAACCAGAAACTTCCATTTTCACCATGGACCCGCCAGAACTAGTGAAACAAAAAATCTGGAACGCCTTCACAGGAGGCAAAGCAACAGCGGCAGAACAAAGAAAAACAGGAGCTGACCCAACTGTGTGCTCGGTTTTCCAGTATTTCACCTATCTGTTCGAGGAAGACGACCAGAAACTCATGGAAAGAGAGCGCAAATGCAGGGTAGGCGAAATGCTGTGCGGCGAATGCAAAAAGGATTTAGTGGAAAGACTCAACAAGTTCCTTGAAGAACACCGCAAAAAACGAGAAAAAGCAAAAGACGTAATAGAAAAATACCACATAAAACGTTGAGGTTAAGTTTATGTCAGAAAAAATTGATGTTGAGTTTTCCTCGGCTTACAGGCTTATGCATCCGATGCACACGGTTCTCGTTTCCTGTGTTGGGAAAACTGGGAAGCCTAATGTTTTGCCTTTAGCTTGGGCAATGCCCACTTCCCGCGACCCCGCATTGGTTGCGATAAGCGTGGCGCCATCAAGGTACTCTCATGGGCTTATCGAGGAAACAGGCGAGTTCGTAGTGAACCTTCCAACCTTGGAAATAGCTAAAGAGACGTTGGCTTGCGGCAGAACCAGCGGCAGAACCACCGACAAATTCGCTGAGACAGGCTTGACACCAGTGGCAGCCAAAAAAGTGAAAGCACCAATCGTGAAAGAGTGCGTAGCTCACTTGGAATGCAAACTGCACAGCCAATTCAAAACGGGCGACCACACAGTTTTCGTGGGCGAAGTCGTCGCAGCCTACGCCAACAAGGGTGTGTTCACAGACACGTACAACATAGATGAGGCGCGGATGCTTTACCACTTAGGCGGAAATATCTTCGCAACTCTTGACCCTCGGCTCTACACTCCTTAACCAAGTCTTTTCCTCAAAACACCTGTAACGCCTCTTTTCTCTTTGAATTTGATACTAAAACTTAAGTTGCGCGTCTAACTATCTTTTACATCAATAGTTGCCGCGTCATCTTTAGAAGTGAAACGTGAATGACTAAGTATGATAAAGAAGCTTTGGAGAAATTTCGACTTTCAGGAAAAATTCTCCGTGAAAGCCGAGAAGAAATGAAGAAGTTCGTACGCGAAGGTATGTCTGCAATTGAGGTCTGCGAGAAAGCTGAAAGTCTTATACGAGAAAAAGGCGGAAAACCAGCTTTTCCCTGCAACGTTTCCATAAACGAAGTAGCTGCACACTACACTTCACCTCCTAACGATAAACTAAAGATCCCAGAAAAAGCTGTGGTTAAGGTGGATATGGGCGTCCACGTTGATGGTTACGTAACGGACACTGCCTTCACTGCTTGCTTCGACTCGGAGTACAGCAGTATGCAAAGTGCTGCGGAGCACGCTTTAAACGCGGCCATAGAAAGCATCCACGGAGAAATGGCTACTTCACAGATTGGGTTGATAATAGAAAGAACAATAAAAAACCGCGGTTTCAAACCTATCTCGAACTTAACAGGGCATTCCGTGGGAAGATACTTAATTCACGCGGGAACCTCAATCCCCAACGTCATGCAACTATCCTTCGCAAAAGTCAAAGCTGGCGAAATATACGCAATAGAGCCTTTCATTACTCTTCCAGACGCGGTTGGCCGCATTGAAAACAGTCCCGAAGTTACAATTTTCCGTTTGGTTAAAGTTAAATCAGTGAAGAATCCAAACACGAAGAAGCTCCTGAAGTACATTGAAAAAAATTTCAGAACCTTGCCTTTCGCTGAACGCTGGTTGAAAGATGTGGTGCCTGAGGATAAGCACCGTGAAGCCTTCAAAGAATTACTCAAGTGTAAAGCGGTCATGGGCTATCCTGTATTTATTGAAATAAGCAGGAAAACCGTTACTCAGGCTGAGCATACGTTGCTGATAAAAGAAAATGGTTGTGAAGTGTTAACCTAGATGCCGTAGGTTTTCTCTTTATCCTTAACTTCCTTGTAGATAGCGGTTATAATCATTTTATCATTGCATTTTTGGCAAGGTTCAAGATCCTTGAACACGAAGTCGCCGCGCTGAAATTCTCTGACGCTCTTAAAGCCGCATTTTTTGCATTCGATTGTTGTCATAACTTTTGGAGATTCAATTTTCATGTTTGCCGCGCGTTTTCGTGATTGGAACATCACATAAACGGACAAACCCATAGCGAGGAAGCCTATAACCAGCAAGAAACCAGCTAGCATCTCGTTTCCTTCAGTAAAGGCGCTAACAGACAACAGCAAAGCCACTATCGATAAAGCTAGAACTATCAGCACAATCATCATAAGGTAAGTTGAGATTTTTGAAGATGCAGACGATGAATTTTGACTCATTTTCTTTTTCTCCTACTGTCCTACCCCTATGGTGTTGCCCACACCAACGATTATTACTTTGTCACCTTCTTTGGTTCTTTCCAAGATAACATTTTTCACACGCTCTATGACCGTGTCAACTGAATCCGCAATCTCCTTGCGCATCGGAGAAACTGCGTCACCGATGTCTTCCTTAACTATCACGGCGTTTAGTGGAATCTTGTGCTTCACAACGGCTTCTTCAATCTTGAACTGATCAACACCTGGCCCGCCAATTGCTGCGCCTATACCCTCAGCGACTTCGCCAACCCCTTCGCCTTCAAGCTTCAAACCAGCGTCAATCATTATCACCGAAGCGAGTTTTCCCTTATTCTCTTCGATAACTGCTTGTACAGCTTCGCCAGGTTTACCCACATTTCCGCCAGGACCTTCAGCCTTTATGATTAAGGCGGTGCGACCTTCTATGGGCACACTTGCTACAACGCAGTCTTTAGGCACTTTGCGTGTTTCATAGCCGTGCATTAGTTTCGCAGCGACCAACGGACCCACACCGTCACCTATCGGCTGGCCGTCAGCAAAAGCTTTCAACGCGCTAGCGTACGCTTCAGCTTCTTTCATAACCAAAGGCAGTATCATCTGCAACTGCATTATAATGTAGAGGCTTAGCGTTTTTTTGCCCTGAATGTAGTAGTGACGTACAACTTTGTAAATGAAATTAAGCGCCATCGCCGCTTCCAACGTGTTCTCTAAATTGTTAATTTGAACTTCATCGCTTTCAGGAGCCATGATTTTCACTTCGCCTTTTAGGCGAGTGTCTCGTATGTCAAGTATGTGGTCAAGCTTGTAAACTATGCCGGCAGGGTCCATGCTCTGCGGTGAGATTGTGAAATACTCTAAGTAGCGGTCAACCCTAGCGGAGGGGTCTGTTTCGGGCTTGCCAATTTCTTTTATAGTTTCTATGGTAATTTTGCGGCCTTCTTCTTTGATATACTTCAGCTTGTAAAGTGACCCCTCAACTTCTCGGATCATCACGTACATCTGGATTCTTTGACCGTAAAACAGGAATACTATGAAAACTACGTAGAATAACATGCTTAGGATGCTTGAGATGCTGTCGCCGCCACTTCCAAAAAGGCTTGGCAACACGTCCATTGCTGTAAACGCCATCATGGTTTCACACTCTTCAAAAAACTATTAGCACTTAGTTATAAATCTTGGCTAATTCTCCCCATCAATTTAAATGTTAAAGTAGGCTGCCAGCTTTCCCAATTTCACGTGGCCGAAGACCACACTACAGTTGGGAACGGAACGCGGTTTAACTTCTGAGTTCGGA
>JAFGLT010000044.1 GCA_016927895.1 Candidatus Bathyarchaeota archaeon
CCGATAGTCCTCATCTCAGTGCAGTTCGTTTTCGTCTTCTACTCAGCCAACTTCATCGCACGAACCGCTGACTGGCACATAACCAAAGCCAACCCTTCAATACACCTCCTGAAATATAATTTGCCAATCAAAGAACACGATGACCTCAAGCAAACCCTCACGCAAGACCAAGTATTGGCAATAAAGAAGCAAGTCTACGATGAAATCTTGGCAAAACGCGGCGAAATCAACTGCGACGCTGCACAAAAAGTCTTCGGAAAACACGGCATAACATGCCAACCAGAGAACCTATCGGCTAAAAAAGTAAACGTGTACGAACTCGTGAAGAAAGTAGCTGACAAATTCGGTTTTCCAGTGCCAAAAATCGTGGTGTCAAACACCATGGTTCCGAACGCCGCCGCTGCTGGCCCCACTCCAAATCGCGGCGTAGTCCTGATAACTACGGGCCTGCTGGTTCAGCTTGAAGAAGAAGAAGTCATCAGCGTGCTGGGCCACGAGTTCGGACACCTGAAAGGACGAGACCCGCTCCTTCTTTACGGGTTAACCTCCGCCGAGTTCCTCTTCAGATTCTACGTGCTTTTCCCACTATTCCCGTTCATCTTCGGCTCGTTCCTGTTCTTCATCTACTTCTGGGCGGTAATGGTAGTAATATTCTTCATAGCTAAATTCTTCGAGGCGCGAGCAGACCTTACATCAGCCATAAAAATGGGCAAACCCGAAGTCTTAGCCGGCGCCCTAGAAAAAATCGGCTTCCAAAGACTACTTTACGAGCGGGCCCCATCCTTCCGCGTTCAAGAATGGCTGGGTTTAGACCCGCATCCACCCATATACTTCAGAGTGAACCGCCTAGAGAAACTTAAAGCACCAGAAAAAGTGAAGCATCCTCTAATCCAATCAATAAAAGACGTCTTATCAGGATTCAGAGACGCCATATAAGCAAAAGGAAAACTTGTTTCCCCCGCCATGCCGCGAATACAAGTTTGTTTTGTTTGCTGGAAACAGTAAATTCTTTATATGCTCAGGGATTATTTCCAGTAAAAAAGGTGGTTGACCGCGGTTATCAAAAGCAGCACTTCAAAGCTCACGGCAGCAATCGCTGTACTAACGTTCATAGTCGGCGCCACAGCTGTTTCTTATTCTGTGACGCTGTTTTTGGCAAACTATAGCCAGCAAGAGCAGCCAATAGTCTTGCGCGTTACGCAATGGTCGGGTTACATGGTAGCATCAGATGTGCAAATTGATGTGCAAAATCGTTCTTCTGTGGTGAGCAGCGTCAGTGGTTCTTGGACAGTGCCAGAGGTGAATGCTTCTGAGAACATGACGTTTTCAGGCGTGTGGGTGGGTATAGGCGGCTACGGAGAAGATACTTTGATTCAGACAGGAACTGAACAGGAATACGTTAACGGAAAAACTGTCTATTATGCGTGGTATGAACTTTTGCCTGATTATTTAGTTCGCGTCAACAACATTCATCTGCAACCGGGCGACACGATGACAGCCTCTATAAGCCTCGTAAATGAAAACACGAACACTTGGGCAATAACAATTAGGGATGTCACTCGAGACGAACAATTCAAAAAAACTTTTATCTACAACTCTTCGCGTTTATCAGCGGAATGGGTTGTTGAGAGGCCAAAGGTTAACGGTACGGTCAGCACTTTAGCGGACTTCGGAAACGTGACATTCACTGAGTGCAAAGCAACCTTAGACGGCGTCACTGGGGCAATTGGCAATTTTTCCTACGCGCAGCTTGTAATGCAGGAGGAGGATACACCGCTGGTTTCAGTTTCATCCCTTGACGGCGACGAATCAGGTTTCACTGTAAGCTACTTGGAACCGCCAAGCCCAACCGCGTCGGCAAACGATTCAGCACAGAATGTTGCAGCCAAAACCGGCGCTTTCTCAGTGTACACGAAAACTGTGGGTTCCAAAAGGCCCAGAGAATTTTCTTTTGTTTAGCTCTCTGTCTCCTTGAAAACTTTTATTCATTGTTTCAATTTACCCTTGTAGGAGGCTTAAGTTTGGGTTACGCTGTTCAGTTTATAACGCCTGAAGAGAAAGACATTCTTTACCAGAGTTACGAGTCAAGGTTTCTGTACACTAACAAGGCTGAAATTTATGGTTGCTGCGTGAAGTTGCTGACTGAGCTGGAGCACGTGAAGAACGTGTGGGAAGACAACTTTTACACCATGAGCGAGAACACAAGGTCTCATGCAAGGCTTATTGTACTTGAAGAAGCAGGTCAGCCGATGACTATCAAGTATGACCCTTACACTAAAACCGCTTTTCTGGTTAACGTGGACTATTACGGGTGGATAAAAAGCGTGGCGTTAGCTATGGCGGGTGATGTTTTGGAGGATGAACACAGGATTTATTCGGTTCACGGCGCTGCAATAGACGTGGGGTGCATGGGCGTTTCCATAATTGCGCCGTCAGGAACAGGTAAGACCACGCATTCTTGGGGGCTGTTGCGACTGGGAACTTCACGACTGGTTTCTGACGACTGGTACTTCGTCAGGCTGTCCAACCGCGAACCGTTAGCGTTTGGCTCCGAAAAGAACTGTTACATCAACGCTGACATAGGCAAGATTTGGAACGAGTACGAACGGTTGGTTGACAAAGCAAGATTTGACAGGAAAGGCAGAGCAGTAGTAAACGTGAGGTGGATTGTAGGCGGAGGCGGCGTGATTCCCTTGGTGACAATGAAAAAAATAATCCTGTTGAAAAGGGACCCAGACGACAAGAACATTGTGACTAAGCTGAGCACGGATGACGCTTTACAGTACCTATTGGCGCATGACTTCTGCAACCCACATCAACTAGTGCGAGACAAGAGAAAAATCGAGCTTCGAAAAGAATTCTTTCGAAGATATTTCGAACAAACTGACGTTTACCTTGTTAACACGACTGGAACACCGCAAGCGACACAGTCGGAAATTAGGGCACTTTTATCGTTGAAAACGTAGGTTAGTAACGCAAAAAAGAAATACCGCCTCAAAATAGAGTAAAACCCTCTGCTTAAGGAGGAAAACGCCTGAGTTGAAGCTGATATACGTGGCTATTGACGGTATGGGTGACCTGCCGATTGCTGAGTTAGGGAATAAGACACCCTTGGAAGCGGCTAACACTCCCCACTTGGACTTTCTCGCGGAAAACGGAAAAACAGGGCTGATGTACACTGTTAAAAAAGGCGTTGCCCCCGAAAGCGACGTGGCAGTAATTTCGCTTCTCGGTTATGACCCGTTCAAGTACAGCACTGGACGCGGCGTAATCGAAGCAGTAGGCGCTGGCCTTGACATGAAGGACGGCGACTTGGCGTTGCGATGCAACTTTGCTACTTTAGGCAAAGGCAGAGAGATACTTGACCGCAGAGTGAAAAGAACCCTCACCACCGAGGAAGCCAAAGAGCTAAGCGACACCGTAAACGAAAAGATAACTTTGGAGTCGTGCCCCGCAACATTCGAGTTCAAGAGCACGCTGGGTCACCGCGCAGTTCTTCTTTTCAAGGGCAAAGCCCGCTGTCTCTCCGGCAAGATAACAAACAGCGACCCCGCTTACTCCTACGTGAACGGCATAGGCGAAGCCACACCAGACGCGGATATGGTTCTCAAAAAAAGCGAGCCTATGGAGAACACAGAAGAAGCGCGCAACGCAGCAAACCTCGTTAACGAGTTCATAGAGAAGACACATAAAGTGTGGGAAAACCACCCCATAAACAAGAAACGCGCCGCAGCAGGCAAACTCAAAGCAAACTGCGTCCTCACACGGGATGCAGGCAGCCAGTTGCCCAAGTTCTTCAACATCAACGAAAGGTACAACGTGAAGTTTGCGGCGCTTGCAGACATGCAAGCGGAAAGGGGCATAGCCCACCTAGCTGGTATGGAAGCAACTTTGTTGCCGCCGCCGTCAGGAGACCTTAAAAAAGACTGCACTCTCAGAGTCAAGAAGCTACTGGACATACTGCCCAGCTACGACTGCTTCTACATTCACCTTAAAGGACCAGACGAACCTGGTCACGACGGCAACTGCAACCTAAAAACCAGAGTAATCGCCGCCATCGACGAATACTTTTTCGGTCCACTGCTAAAGGAAATATCGCTGAAAGACCACCTGTTCTGCGTAACCTGCGACCACGCAACACCTTGCGCCTTGAAAGTGCACAGCGACACACCAGTACCAGTGCTCATATCAGGCGGCAAAGTAACCGACAAACAAGCAGGCAAATTCTCCGAGAAAAACTGCACGAAAGGAAGCCTAGGTACTTTAGAACACGCCTACGAGTTAATGCCAAAACTCATGGGACTCCTGAAAAAATAGCTTAGTCAAGAAATTTTGAGTCAAGAAATCTTTACGAGAACATTTTTACAATGAAACAAGCTTAATTTTATTTGGTGCTTCACTATTGGCTATTATGAGATGGGCAGTTTTAGCAACTGCTATCCTAGTCATTGTTTTCTTAATGGCACCATTAGCTCAAAGGGGAAACGTGGAAGCGAATCCTTATACTTTTAGTCCTGGAGTTTATGTTTACTCTCCAAAACCTGAAAAGGTTTATTGGGAACCAAATGTTGAAATTTCCTTTAAAATCATTCTTGATAATGATTTGGCACAAATTAATTCCTTTTTTTACACGTTAGATAACAAAGCTAGGTCCCCGTTGACCTTCACCCGCGGCACGGAAGACCATCATGTTAATTATGATAAGTATTATCCTAACTGGGAGACGTATACAGTTAATACAATTACAGTTCATAAAACTCTAAACTTGACTGATGGTACTCACAGAATAGCAGTTTTCGCTCAATATTCTGATGGAACAATCAAATCTGTTTTTTATAGATCAATAACTGTGGATATAACAGGGGCAATACCCTGCACACCCTTTATTATTTCACCTCTAAATCAAGCAACCTACAATACTACAGAAGTAGCATTAACTTACACAATAGAAAAAGAGATCCTTTGGTCCTACTATTCCTTAGATTCCGTTGATAACTCTGATTTGAAATATTTTGAAGGTAATATGACCCTGCATAGCCTTTCTGAAGGTCAGCATAAGTTGAGATTATATGTAACTGCAAATCTCAAACCCGAAGTAGACCCTATGTATGGACAACCCAATTATCATTCAACAGGGCAAACAATCAGCTTTTATGTGGATACAACGCCTCCAAAGGTCAGCAATCTATCCGTTAACGACATGGACTCAGGTGATACGATTCTTAGTTTCACTGTTGATGAAGAAGCAAGCTGGGTTGGTTACAGTTTGGATAATCAAGCAAATGTAACAGTTACTGATGATGTTGTTTTAGGAGACTTGCCTATTGGTTCTCACAATGTAACGGTTTACGCTGAGGATACCGCTGGAAACATGGGTGTCTCAGAACCATTTTTCTTTTCTGTGGTAGAGCCTTTCCCAACTACATTGGTGTTAGCCCCTGTGATGACGGGGACTATTGTCGGCTTAGGTCTGCTGGTTTACTTCAAGAAACGCAAACACTAAACAGAGGAAATGTTTGTTCACTTTT
The DNA here is from genome assembly GCA_016927895.1 of Candidatus Bathyarchaeota archaeon. Taxonomy (GTDB): domain Archaea; phylum Thermoproteota; class Bathyarchaeia; order Bathyarchaeales; family Bathycorpusculaceae; genus SG8-32-3. Next base: position 5,529 of record JAFGLT010000044.1, read on the forward strand.
GCTTTCCCATGAGCGGCTTATGCCACAAATTCGAACACGGGTCTACGCTAAAGTCATACCCATATACAGGGGGATGTAAGTCAAAAATCGCAAAGCAGTTCAACGCTACCTCAAAAAACGGAAAAAATGGAAGCTGCTAGTTATGCTTTTCCTGAGCTTCCGAAACTGCCATCCCTCACCATAAACGACCAACAAACAAGATTCAAAGGGCGATTCAAAACTCAGTTTATGGCAAATTTCGAATGGCAAACTTATATTACTGGAAACAAAGAAGCAATTAATAGGTGAACGTATTGATTGATTGGACTCAAAAAGAAGTTCTAATTTTAGCCTTTGACCACCGTTCCTCATTTACAAAAAAACTGTTCGGCATCAAAAACCGCCAGCCAACAGCGGAAGAAAAAAAACACATAGAAGAATACAAAAAGCTGATTTTTATGGGCTTTCGTCAAGCTTTGGAAAAATCTGTTCCCAAAGAAATTGCTGGACTATTGGTAGATGAAGAATATGGCACTGACATACTTCGAGAAGCCAAAAAAAACGGCTTTACATTTGCCATGCCAGTGGAAAAATCGGGTCAAGCCGAATTTGACTTTGAATACGGCGAAGACTACGCCAAACACATAGAAATGTTCGACCCAACTTTCGTAAAAGTTTTAGTACGTTATAACCCAGCAGAAGACACCATGCCAAATCAACGACAACTGAAAAGGCTGAAAACGCTCAGCGACTACCTACAAAAAACTAGCAAACCCCTTCTCTTTGAACTGATAGTCCCCGCAACCCCACAGCAATTGACTGAATCTGCAGATTCCAAGGAGACATACGACTTGAAGTTACGTCCCAAATTAATGGTTAAAAGCATGCAGGAAATTCAGGATGCTGAAATTGAGCCTTCAGTCTGGAAAGTAGAAGGAGTAGAAAACCCCAACGACGCAAAAGCCATCGTAAATCAAGCTCAAAGCGGTGGAAGACAAGTAGGTATCATAACTCTTGGACGAGGAGAATCCAAAGAACAAGTGCGCAAATGGCTTGCCGTTGGCGCCAAAATACCTGGGATAATTGGGTTCGCCGTTGGAAGAACCATTTTTATGCAACCGCTATGCGAATACAAGGCTGGAACAATTAGCCAGAATGAAGCAGTTGAAAAAATTGCTCTTAACTACGCTGATTTAGTAAAATTATGGCAAAACGAAAAGCAAAAGCGGTAACGCATCACCCTATCCAAGAGCATTATCACGCCCTAACTATTTTTAATATTTTTTCCAGTATTCAATGACACATGGTTTAATCTGCGCAGCTTAGTATGGTTTACGGCTTAACCCTATGAAAACTGCAACGCCGCCTACGCTGACAACCGCAATTAGTATGACCATAAACAGCATCTGTGGCATCCCAAAAATGTAATGGGTAATATCATAATTCAGCGTCACAAGCTTGTGCTCCGTTTGGTCAGTGTTAGTAAAGTTCAACGAGCATTCGCCATCAACGTCGCAGACGAAACTTGTACTGAAGTCGCCTACTTCTCCGAGGTTTTGCACAGTACCGTTTGGAAAGGCTATAGAGAATTGTATACGGCTACTAGTTGCTCCGATAACTTTGATCTGAATAAAAACACGATCTTCAGCTATCAAATTAAGGGGGTGAATTACTTCGTCGCCCTGCTTTACTGTGAAACTAGCAGTGTTGGCTTCCCCAAGCCCTACGAGAAAAGCAATCAGCACTAAAATAACAGGAAAGACGCAACACGTTTTCCTAAGATTTGCCATAGCAATCCTACTTCTAGCGTTTCACCCCATAATTCTTATGAAACCGCAATTCATAATCAGAATACTAATCTAAACGCAAGCTAGCGCCACATTAAACCACAACGCAAAATTTACTAAGTTACCCACACAACTGTTCCAAGAGGTGCATTGCCGTGACATGCTACTTCAGGCACCTGAAACATGTTTTCGAAAAAGCAGGCATAGAAATTACTCCCACAAACAAAAAGGAAATAGACAGAATTATCCATGATATTGTAAGCGTTAACTACAAAAATTGCCCCGCCACTTGGACACAAGCAAAAACGCTCATTTTAGAAGACGAAGCAAAATTTGCTTCAATGTTAAAAGCTGCGTGGGAAAAACACACAATCTAGTTTCAGTTAAGAACTAAGCAGGTCATTCAATTGAACAAACAACTTCAGAAAACGCTGACCTTTTAGGGTTGCAACATACTTGTTCCTGTCAGCCACAAGTAAACCCTGAAAAGTCATGTACCCCAGATACTTCTTCAACTGGGCATAATTCAGGTTTACCTTATACATAATATCCGTCTTAGCCTTTTGCTGTATACAATAGCACAGAATTTCCGCCATAATCTCCATCCGCTCTCGTTTTGAACCACTGGCGAAGTCCCAACCATTATTAAGCCTCATCTTCAGCTTCGTTTCGTCACCATATTCCAGCAACACCACCTGACGGTTATCACTAACCCTATTTACTCTCACAATACCACTCCCCATTTTCCTCCCCCTGTAAAATAAGTCTATAAACAGTTCACCTTCATAAAACAATGTGACTGTATCAACACAACAACAAAAAAGCAAAAAAAACACCTCCCCACACACTTTAATAACACCGCAAAGAACAAAAAATGAGGGAAAAGACATACCCAAACAATTAACAATTTTCTCAGATGGCGGCGCAAGAGGAAACCCTGGACCAGCAGCCATAGGATTCTTAATCCTCTCTGAAACTGGACAGGTTTTGACCGCAAAGTCGCGTTACTTGGGCTCCCGCACGAACAATCAAGCTGAATACGAAGCGATAATAGCGGCACTTGAATCTGCAGTAGCTCTTCACGCCGATGAAGTCACCTGTCACCTCGACAGTCAACTAGTCGTCAAGCAAGTAACCGGAGAGTACCGCGTGAAAAACGCGGAGTTGAGGAAATTGTGGAGAAAAGTTCAAGAATTAACTAGAAGCTTCAAAAAATCCAGCTTCATAAGCGTACCCAGAACAAACAGCCAAATCCAAAAAGCGGATTCACTCGTCAACAAAGCATTAGATGCGCAACTCTGCTAGCGCAATGCCGGAAAAAAGCAATAGCTGAAGGCAACACTTGATTTAGAATCTCTTAGTCTTACATGAAAAACAGGCAAGTTACCGAGTCTTCTTCACATATTGTGTATCGGAACAGGCAACTTGGATTTCAATGTCTTCGTCTACTAGGTGGGCTGTTCCGTCTGGGCAGTAGACTTTCTCGCCTTTACCGACCTTACTATAGCGTTTGCTACAAGCCTTAAATTGAGAACAACCATCACAATCTCGTGACAACACTTCTCATCATCCCTTTTTTGAATGAGGTTAGTTCAACTTGCTTTTATGTTTAGTTTCCTATCAATCTGTATTGTGTATATTAAATGGAGATACTGATTTAATGAGGGCTTTTTCTATTTCACGGTATTGAACACGTTTAAAAGAAAAAAGCGGCTCTTGATGCATGTTCACTTTCTTCGCCTAACAATCAACGCCAACAAAACCGTAATTATCACTGCCACCCCGATCAAGAGCGTGTAAAAAACAGCAGGGTCCAACCCCAGCAGTTGAGGCTGCCAAATGTTTGTCCTATCGACTATGGTGTTCATTGTATACTCTGGGAACTGTGAGTTTCCTTCAACAAGAACGCCTGTGGCTTTGTCCCAGTAATACGTTGTTTCTGAAGTGGATGCGTGCGCAACTGTTCGTGTGGCACCAGCGTAAGTTCTCTCTTCAACGCTACTTATGGTTATGTCACCCACGTTTTTGTCGAAGAAAGTGTCCCCGATGTCCAAGTTTGCAGGAATAATGAAGTCGTCTCCAAGCTGCCCCGTCTCCAAATTCAAAGTGATAGTCATGGTTTCCCTTGTTCCATTTGAATACTCCACTGTGATTTCAACACTGACGCTTTTTCCTTGAACATCCTTAATTTCCATCCTAGCCCACGTTACGTCGTGCCCCTCAGCAGGAGTTCCCGTGAATTCTACGTGATATTCTATCCAATCGCCAGTTTTCACACCCACAAAAACCTCAGCTAAAACGGTACCCAAACCAACAAGAACCGTGAACAAGATAATTGTTAAGCAAAGTTTCCTATTCATAGCACACCAAAACTACAGCTACTTTCTCGTTTTTAAGACTTTTAAAATATTCAGAGAAAGAATTAGAAAAAACGTGCTACAAAGCCATTGGCGCTGTTCATAACGGTCTATTCCTGCTTTCTATTAGCTCCCTAACCGTCACCATTTCTAAGTCAAACCCGTAGCTCATTTTAGCTCGGACTCGCCCTCTGATTGCATCAGCGCCAAAACTGAAGGCAACAAGTGTCCCATTTTTAGCATTGCGCCGTCCCATTGCAGCCGCGAATTTTTCAATTACTTCTCTGCCGACCCCATCTTCCTGTCTTATCGAGACAGGCTGACCTCCAAGCGTGTACCCGTCTATCCCCATGCGAACGTCGCTTTGTGAAGCTGATTTGCCGTCCATTCTTTTAAGAACCCAATTTTGAAATTCACTGGGCGGCATTTTTTTAAGGTCTTCTTCCTTTACACCCCGTTTCTTCACTACTACAAATGCGGTTATGGCGACCCCTGCAACCACGGCAACAGCAACCAAACCGTATGTGGTTCCGCCGATATCTAGAGCCTCGTTCTGTTCGCCGCCCTCTACTCCAGTACCACCACAATCTGGACATTCTATGTATCCGGTTCCATCACAGTGCGGGCATTCTATTGTAGCTGGTGCTAAGCCTGTTCCGTCGCAGTATGGACAAGGAACGTCGTCAGTTTCGAGGGTTATGCTGGTCGAGAATACTTGTTGCTCTTCAAGCGTTTTGTAGTCTTCAGATGAAATGCCGCTTATAGTTAAAGAAACCTGGGTATTCTCGTTTGCGGGAAACAGAGTACGCGACGAGGTGCCAGTATACGTTTTGCTTTCGACTTCTACCGCTGCGGTAACCGTTCCGAAAATGTTAACGGATTCTTCATTTTCGTAACCGACCTGCACCGATATTTTACCATCATTCAGATGGGAAGACCTGCTCTTTTGAATGATTAAGGGATTCAACGTTCCAGACCCGTCGCAGTGCTCACACACAGCACCTTCTTCCACTGTTCTTTCACCAGTACCGTCGCAGTAAGGGCACTCTATCTCGCCCGTTCCATCACATCTTGGACACACCGCCATAGTTAGAGCGACACTCAAGGCTGAACAAAGAAGGAACACAATGAACGCATCCATCAGTGATTTATTATTCATGAATCCTCATCCCCCTGAGAACTTTCAAATGATTTCTTTCTTGTTGCATAGACGTTAACTCTCAAACGCCTACTCCTCCCCAATCGCGCTAATTCAACAAAGCGATTATCTATGTTTCTTGACTTAAAAAACTTCGTAAAAAAACGCGTTTGCCAGCCTGCTGTAATAGGATAATCGGAGAAAATGTTTTGATTCTTTCAGTGAAAAACACGCATTTATCTCGGGACCAAAAAGCAAAAGAACGGTTGGGTACATGCGATTGCTGAAAGAAACTCCTGCGGAATTTTCTGAAGCCTTAAAGCCGTGTTAGATAGACTTTAACAGAAACTTTACTAACAAAAAAGGGTGCTGTAAAGTTTCTTTTTGTAACACCCTATGGAGCTCAAGTAGGTATTGTTTAGTAGAAAAGCTCTTGGCTTTCTTGTTCTTGTTCTGCCTCGGTGTTTTCGGGTATCTCTTGTTCGTTGTCAAGAGCCATTACCCTGATAGTGTCCTCGTCTTGACCTTGTTCCTCTTCAGGAGCAGAGTTTGTCTCTGTAATGGATTCCTGAGTCTCAGTGTTTTCACTTGCAGTTGTGTCTTGTTCGATTGGGGTGCCCGTTGCCAACTGCTCCAACCGTGTTTCCAAGTTGGCGATTCTGGATGCTAACTCGCTTATAGTTTGTCTTTTTGCAGCGTTTTCGTTTTTTAACTCTTGAATCGCTAGTTTTTCGTTGAGTATTCTGGAGCGCGTCTCCAGTTGCTTTAACTCTTCGTCTAAAGCACGTGATTCTTCTTCTAGGCGTATTTTTTCGTTGTGTAATTGTTCCATTTCGAGCGGTGTACTCACCTATTTCACCCAACATAAGCGTAGTAATTGCAGGATAATTTGTTTATGAAAAGGGAATCTGTATTGGGGGTTCAATTGTTGAGAACGGTTTATGTATACTGATTTTGGGTCTGTTTTGTTTTCGGTTTTTGTGTTTTGCTGCGGGTGTAACTGTGGTTAGATTTGAAAGCTGTTGGTTTAGGAGGTTTGTCAATTTTTTTGTTGTGGTATGTGCACGGGATTATTTTTTGGTGTTTTTTCTCGTGAAATTTTTAGTTGTTGTTTTTGTTTTTTAGCTGGTGTTCACTGCTAGGATGCGGAATCGTGTATATTAATACATAATATTTTTATATCTAGAATCCAACTTTAAGGAGAGCATATGTGAGGCAAAAAATATGGGAACCGTTCTCGTAGTGGATGATGCAAAATTCATGAGAGCAGTACTCACAAAAATTATCGCGCAATCTGGCCACGAAGTGGTAGCAGAGGCATGCAACGGCGACGAAGCCATACAACAATTCCAACAAGCAAAACCCGATTTAGTCCTAATGGACATAGTCATGCCACCAGGAACAAGAGCCAAAGACGGAATCGAAGCTCTCAAGCAAATAGTTTTAGCAAACCCAACAGCGAAAATCGTAATGGTCAGTTCTTATGGCCAACAAGCACTAATAGCTGAAGCCCTAAAAGCCGGAGCCAAAGACTTCATTGTGAAACCGTTCCAACCTCAAAAAGTGATGGAAGCCCTTGCCAAGTATTGCTGAGGAGCAGCCATTGCCAACTAACCTGTTAGATTCACGAAATATAGAGGTAGAGGAACCCGTTTCCTTAGTCGACATCGTGGAACTGCAAAGACTGAGCACACAACTTAACGCACGAGCACAAATCGCCGCAAAGTGCACAGCATACCCTCAAGGTAAACCAAACATCGAAGAGGTGCGGGTAGCCATGGCGGAAATGAAAGTCGGAAGCAAACCAATCGAGCTAGTTACAAACGTTGGATCCTGTGTAGCAATTTGCCTATACGATTCAACTAATAAGTGTGGGGGGTTAGCTCACATCATGCTTCCAAACTCCGCCATCGCACCTCAAAACTTTCCTCCATGCAAATTTGCCGACACTGCCATCCCAGCGCTAGTAAAATCTTTACGGGAAACCACCAGAAAAGAAGCGCATTTATCTGCCAAAATAGCAGGCGGCGCCAATATATTCAAGTTTGAAAACAACGATGGCCCAACAATCGGCGAAAAAAACGTTGAGGCTGTCAAAATGGCTTTGAACGCCAACAAAATCAAGTTAGTTGCCAAGGATGTTGGAGGGTCCTATGGACGCAGAATCAACTTCAGCATTAGGAGCGGCGTTGTAACTATTCGACGTTCCAACGGAGAGATTGAGCACCTATGAGAAAAAAAAGTAAGAATTCATCAAATAAAGCTGCGGAAAAGAAGGACTTAGAGATGTTTTTGGAGCTCGGCAACATCGGAGCGGGGCACGCTGCAACTTCATTGTCTGAGATTCTTCAGCAACAAGTAGATATTGATATTCCGCGAGTCGGCACTATCCCACCTGATATGCTGCCTAAGTTTTATCAAAGTAACAATATGCCAGCAACTGCAGTTTATATCCATCTTATGGGAGAATTAGAGTGCCACTTCCTATTCATTTTCGAACTGCCTGAATTAAGAGAAATTACATCCCTCATGACAAGAAGCATCTCCCAGAAAGAATGTGAATCTTCTATGGAGTCATCCGCAATAGAAGAACTTGGCAATATTCTAATAGGGTCATTTCTCACCGCGATTTCTGACTTCACAGGCCTCAACCTTATTTCAACACCTCCTATGCTTATAGGAGCTCCCTTCGACGCTATAATCAACGAGTTCATGGTGAAATTAGCTTCAGACTCTGGAGACGCATTAGTTTTTGACACATGCTTCAGACGTACAGGCGACTACTATGCACCTACGCAACTTATGATATTTCCGAGCCCTGAACTGAGAGAGCTACTGATACGGAAATCAAACGAAATCATAGAGGATGAAAAAAGTGACAATGTTGAACTAATCTGTGCTGAAAACTTGACCGAACCTGACGACGTAGCAAAATCGCAGGAGACATCAAATTAATTTGGTGAACGATAATGGTCGGAAAAGCTACAACCATAAAAACCGTTAACGCCAAAGGAAACTTTAGCGATCTTGAAATACTTCTAGAAATTGGAAGCATGGGCGCTGGGCACGCGACTACTACCCTCTCACAGATGGTGGGTGAACCAATTAAAATTGAAGTTCCGCGAGTACATATTGTTGAGCCACATCTGGTTCCTAGAATTTATTCAAAGCACGACACGACCGTCGCGGCTGTTTTCCTGAAGATGAGGGGGGCTGCAGACTGCGATCTTATGCTGAGTTTTGAGGAGGAAGAATCCAAGAAAATCGCTGAGTTAATGATAAACTCTGTAGAAAAAGAAGTCACGCGCGAAATGGAGTTATCTGCTATGGAAGAACTTGGGTCTATAGTATTGTGTTCCTTCCTCAACGCCATGGCAGATTTCACATTGACTAAACTTATGGCAACGCCGCCAGAGATAATTATTGATTCATTTGACGCAATCATCGACGAACTTCTAATTCAACAAGCGCTCTGCTCAGAAGTTGCAGTAATTTTTGACGCGCGCTTCAAACGGCGCAACAGCTCAACAGAAGGTTTTCTCATAACGTTTCCCAGTTACAGTCTTCAAAGAATGCTTGTTGAAAAAGGAAAGGAATGGTTGGGCAATGAACTTTCCGTAGAAAAAGACACGCTGCCGCCTTTAATGGGGTGAATTGAGAAAACGTAAGACATGAATGTGAGAGAATGAAAAACGCACAAGTCAAGCAAAACACAGGGAAATCGGGTGAGATGATTTCGGTTGAGGACTTCCTAGAGGATGTAGCCTACCAAAAAATGAAAAAGTTACTGCATGAAAAAGTTGGGCTTGACTTTAATGGTTACCGCGAAGAATATCTCAAAAGACGATTTTCAATTCGATTGAGGGCGACGGGCACCAACACTTACAGACTGTATGTACGGTACCTGCAGAAAAACCCCGATGAGTATAATCGGGTTATCGACAATTTGGTAATTAACTACACTACTTTTTTCAGAGACAAAGACGTTTACGGGTACCTTGAAAAAATCGTTCTCCCAAGACTTTTCAGGTCTAATAAAGTTAGAATCTGGAGCGCAGGATGCGCGACAGGAGAAGAACCTTACTCGTTGTCAATTTTGGTTCACAAAGTGCTTGGTAAAAAGCGGGCAAATTATGATGTTAAAATTTTAGCCTCAGACATAGACGAAAACGCTCTAGGTAAAGCTGCAAAGGCTGAGTACAGTAGAAAACAACTGAATGGTATGAGAGACTCTTTAATCGCTGAGTATTTTTCGACTAACGGCGAGTCATATCAGGTGAAAGATTTTGTTAAGCAACTGGTTAGCTTTGAAAGCCATGATTTGATGAAGCCCTCTTTACGTAAAGGCTTTGATCTGATACTGTGTAGGAATGTTATGATATTTTTCTCACGGGAAAGCCAGCAGAAAATTCACATGCACTTTTACAATACGCTTCGAGAAGGTGGGTACCTTGTGATTGGCAAAGCTGAAGTGCTAAGCGGTCAGCTAAGTCAGCAACTCTTGTGTGATAATGTTAACTGCCGAGTTTACCAAAAGTCGTTTAAAGATGGCTACAACAGGTCACCCAGTGAGTTGAGTGTAACGAATGGATACACACTTAACCTAAATAATTCATCTGGAGGTCAATGTTTAGTTGCACATTAAGCTCGAATACGCCTGGAAGAGCAGCACGGGCTCTATAAAGAAAAATGGGTGGTTACTTGCCAATGGAGACTAATGAGTATAGAGAATTGTTCATCGAAGAGGCAAGGGAACATATTGATGCGCTTACAAAGTCACTTTTGGTTCTGGAGAAAAACAGCGAAAACATAGAAGTCGTCAACATGCTTTTCAGGTCAGCCCACACCCTCAAAGGTTCTTCGGGTATGATGGGTTACGCAGACCTCCAAGGCCTCACCCATGCAATGGAGGACGTTTTTGATGACATGCGAAAGGGAAAAAAGCCTTCAAGCAACCTAATCAGCGTTCTTCTTGAATGTGTAGATGCGCTCTCATCAAAATTAGAGAACATACAAAACATGGTTGAAAGAGAAATCAACGTTGCAGATTTAATACTTAAACTTCAAGCGGCATCGGAGCTTCCTGAAGAACCTGAAAAAATTGAAAGCCGAGAAGAAATTGAAGAAACAACTTTTATACCGATAACAACCCTGGAGAATGTTGGCACCTCGGGTATAGAACTTAGCGAAACAGAAAAAGAAGCCGTATTAAATGCTGAAAGCTTTGGCGAACACTGCTACTTCGTAGATCTCAAATTCAGCAAAGACTGCGCCTTCAAAAGCGTCAGGTCAATCTTAGTTATAAGCAAAATTTCAGAGCTGGCAGAAATAATCAAGACACAACCCGAACAAAGAGAAATTGAAGCCTTTAAAGAGGAAAGGCTTGACTTCGGATTACAAATAGCAATCACCAGCAAATATGAAGCAAACGAAATTGAAAAATGCGCCCGACAAGTCTGCGAAATAGAAGCCGTGAGCGTCGCTCCCTTCAATCCTACTGCACCACGGGAAATAAAGCTCGCCACCACAGTTGAAACAGAACCAACCATTGAAGCTGAAACAACAATAGCCGCTGAAACAGAAACAGCAGTTGAAACCACAGCAGCAGAAGAAGTAGAAGCTGAAGAAGAAACCGAAGAAGCTGAAATAGTTGAAACCAGTGAGGCAGAAATCGGCGGTGAAATAGAAGCTGAAGTAGACGAGGAAATAAGCGACGAACCAGAAGTAGAGTCTTATATTATAAATTCAGCAGAGAGTCTCCCAGAGAGTTCGGCAGAGAACCATCAGCAGACTCCTCAGGTGGCTTTGCTTGAAGAGCCTGAAGAGCTGGAAGACGAGGAGCCTTTGCCTGTGGAGACCGTTGAAAGCACCACTGTAGAGCTTGAGGAAGCGCCTGTGGCACCTTGTGTTGATAAGCCGAGTGGTCAGGTTAGTGAAGCGACGAGGATTTTTGCTGAAGTTCGGGCTGCTCAGACGGTCAGGGTAAAATTTGAGCAGCTTGACAAAATAATGAATTTGGTTGGCGAGCTAGTAATAAACAAGATTGCTTTGCTTCAGGTAACTTCGGAGGATACAGGCGGAGAGATAAAACGTATTGCTGGCAACATTGATCGTCTCACATCTGACCTTCATGACCTTGTGATGCAGGTGAGGATGGTTCCAGCGTCCCAAATCTTTGACAGGTTTCCGCGGTTGGTGAGGGATATTTCTCTGCAGAAGGGTAAGGAAATTGACCTTTTGATGGAAGGAAGGGATATTGAAATTGACCGTACTGTGCTAGATGAGATTGGCGAGCCGTTGATACATCTGCTTAGAAACAGCATTGACCATGGGATAGAGACACCTGACGAAAGAAAGAAAGCGGGCAAGAATCCTGTGGGGAAGATACGGCTGTCAGCGCAGAGGAGCGGCGACAACGTCATTATTGAGGTTGAAGATGATGGTGCTGGGCTTGACCCAGAGCGGCTTAGGGCGTCTGCGATTGAGAAGGGTTTTGCGAGCGAAGAAGAAGCTGAGAAGATGAGCCGGAATGAGTTGGTGAGCATGATTTTCCTGCCTGGCTTCTCAACAAGCAATGAGGTTACTGAAACAAGCGGCAGAGGCATCGGGATGGATGTCGTGAAGACAAAAATCGCGGCTCTCGGCGGCACTGTTCAGTTTGAAACACGGCGGGGCAGGGGAACAAAGACCAGTATTAAAGTTCCGCTCACGTTGGCAATAATCAAGGCGATACTCGTACAGGATTCAGGACAGACCTTCACGATACCAACAAGTCAAGTCTCAGAAATCGTCAAAGCAAACAGAAACGACATTAAAGTACTGGGGCGAACAGACGCTATAGTCGTCAGAGGCAAAGTCGTTCCAGTTGTTCACTTACACAAGCTACTTGGACTTGAAGGCTCAAACGAAGAAGAATTTGAGCTTTTAATAACACACCTAGGCGATGAAAAGACAAAGCTCGGTTTAGTGGTGGACTCAGTTCTGAGGCAGCAGGACATCCTAGTGAAGCCTATCAGCGACACCTTAAAGAGCGTCAGAGGGATCAGCGGCGCTACAATCCTAGGCGACGGACAAGTAGTACTAGTGTTAGATGTGGGGCAGTTCATCAACAAAGCGCATCAAAACGCGTGAAACATCATTTTTTTCAGCTCTGCCTAAAGCACCATATTTTTTTGTTGAGGGGCTGAATTCCTAGGTCGAAACATGAAATATTACTTTGATAGAAAGAGTGCTTAATTGCTGTTCTTCCATTTGCATGTCAGCAAGGAAGATGACTATAAGTGGGAGAAAACAGCCAAGTTAAATCGGAAAACGCGCGGAATGTGATTCTAAGCTACCAAGACAATGTATACTATGTTAAAAAGGTAAACGTACAATTTCAGGAAGGCGCTGACTTGCTTAAGGCTGTTTTTCACGCCAGAAAAGCCAAGGACACGCGTTTTCAAGACCTTGAGGTTAAAATCAGCCAAGCCGCTTACAACATGCTGATTGAATACACAAAACTTGACAACTTCGATTTAATACTGGTGCTGCGCATCGAAGGCAACAAGTCAAAATGGTGCCTCATGAGCGAAGAATGGCTGAAAAAAAGAGTCGGCGACGGCAAAGTATGCTACATAGTTTAGTTTTAGCAAAAAAGCTAATGCCTTCCCTAAAAAGGGAAAATCTTTTTCGAGGATTATCTGTCGCTTTGGCAAGCAACATACCGAAATCAGGAATTCTTTAGAATATCGTAGGCTTGTCAAGAAACCTTGACTAAGCAAAAGCGGAGTTTAGTCAAGAAACCTTGATAAAAACGCTTTTACAACAGAAACAGCCCAACATTATACAGGGTTGAACTATGAAGACGAAGAAGACGTTAGCTTTAATTCTGCTGGCAATTCTGTCTTTAGCGCTGCTTTTGACTTTAGAAAAGGGAAAAGCACAATCATCCAATGGTGACAGCACCATTCGAATTCGGTCCGACGGCATTGTTGAAGGCACCGATAAGATTCAACGTAACGGCAACGTGTATACTCTTACTGGCAACCTTAATAGTCAAGCTAATTCTGACGAAGCTTTCATTTTTTTGGAGCGAGACAACATAATACTTGACGGCGCAGGCTACACCGTTCAGGGAAAAGGATACGGAACAGCAATCTACATGCTACGAAGACAATCTGTTACCATTAAGAATTTCAACATCATAGGATTCGAGACAGGCATTAACTTCTGGACCGTCCGAAATTGGCCATCCGATTCAAAGTTTTGGGGATTGCCACCAGCATCTAACAACAAACTTCTCGACAACAACATAACCGTCGAAGGAACTGTTAACGGCGCGGAAGCTGGTTGGGCGATTTATCTTCAAGAAGCTATCCGAACTTCTATATCAGGCAACACTTTAATCTCACAAGACCCTAAAGGCGGAATTTTCTTCGGTTTTACAACAGCAGAGACATCTTTAGTGAATAACACGTTTGTTACCTGTGGTCTTTTCATCAGGGATTCAAATCAAACTAATGCCATAGGCAACACGGTTGACGGCAAGCCACTCATCTTGCTTGATGGCGCATCAAATCAGGTCATTAATGATGCGGGCCTCGTCTACCTCTTTAATTCCGAGAACATAGTCTTAAAAGACATCCAAATTTTGGTTGACTATGGAAAGACTATACAATTAGTAGGATCAAAAAACATCAAAGTGACAAACTGTGAAGGCTATGTTGTTCTAATAAATTCGGATCACATTACTATTAACGATAATTATCTAAGGACGATTGAACTACTCGAAAGTAATTATAATGAAATCGCCCAAAACACAATCATTACAGATGGTGTTTGCATTAACATTTTTGGACCATCCAATCACAATAACATATATGAAAACATTCTTTTGTACAACGCTGATTTTGAAACAACAACTACCTTTGGCAATTCAGGCGAACAAGCGGGGATAAATCTTGCTCTCGATTGCCAATACAACGATATCCACGGGAACAACATACTCAATCACAGCAATGCAATTGAATGCTCCACCAGTTCATCAAATAACATTTATTCTAACAACATTATGAACTCAAATAGTGGAATTACGCTCTCTGCGTCAAACCAGAACACAATTTTCCAAAATGACATAGAAAAATGTGGATACGCTGTTAAAATTGTTGGAAGTGACAATGCTTTTTACCATAATAACTTTGTTGAAAACGAACATCAGGTTTCAATATCACATCAGACCCTGTTTACGTCCAATATTATAGTTGCTTATTCCACTAACAACACATTCGATTCAGGCTATCCCTCAGGAGGCAATTATTGGAGTGACTACAATGGTGATGATGCCGACGGCGACGGCTTAGGAGACACACCTTACGCTGTTTACGAGAACCATACGGATCGCTATCCACTCATGACTCCTGTAGTCTTGGACACTACACCGCCTGTTTTAGACACTATGTCACCTTCAATTTCGATTATCTCACCTGAAAACAAGAGCTACATATCGAGCGATGTTAACTTGACGTTTACTTTAAGTGAAAAAACATCATGGATAGGCTACAGCCTAGACGGACAACATAATGTGACCATAACTGGAAACACAACCTTAAACGGATTGTCATATGACTCTCATAATCTTACGATTTACGCTAGAGACAGAACAGGCAACACGGGCGCCTCTGAAACAATAACTTTCTTGATAACGGAGGAAACGGAGCCAGACCCTTTCGCAACAGCCCTTGTCGTGGCTGCTTCTACAGGAACAGTTGCCATTGTTGGCTTAGGTGTACTGGTCTACTTCAAGAAACACAAACACTAAACACTATTTGTGCGTGTGTGTTTTTTCTTGTGTTTTTAGAGAAGGTTAGTAGGAGAGTAGGCGAGAGTAGGAGAAAGAGAGGGGTTGGGGATAGTTTCTATATATAAGGGGGCTATATACTGTTCCGAGCTCGATAGCGTGGCGCATGTTTTTGCTGTTAATCTTTGTTGGGTTCAAGTATTACTTTTAGGGATTCGCCTGCTTCTGCCATTAATCTGAAGCCTTTTGCAGCTTGCCGCAAGCTTAGCTTATGTGTTATCATGTCCTTAACGTTCAGTTTTCCTTCAGCCAAAATGCCTAAGGATTCTTCAAGCTCATTTGGTGCTGCACCATAAGAGGTTTTCACGGTGATTTCGTTTCTCCAAAACTGGTTTATAGGCAATGGAACCTTCACTGACGGTTCAGGCACAGCAAAAAACAGGATTGTCCCACCTTTATCCACACAGTCCAAAGCTGCCAAAGCCGCCTGTGTCGCCCCACTGCAAACCAGCACCTTATCCGCCAACCGTCCAACGTTAACCTCCTTAAGCTTCTCCGGCAGATTCTCCTTCGCATCTATAGTGAAGTCAGCACCAAATTTTTTCGCCAACTCCAACCGGTACCTGTTAATATCAGCCACCACAACCCGCCGCACGCCATTACGCTTAGCCAACTGCACATGCAATATCCCAGACACGCCACTCCCAATCACCAGCAAAACATCATCCTTCTGAACCCCAGTCAACCGTTGACCCCGAACCACACACGCCAAAGGCTCAATAAACGTCCCCTCCGCAAAAGACAAACCAGCTGGCAACTTGTAAACGCCACTTTCAACGTTAATCCTCGGCACACGAATATACTGCGCAAAACCACCAGGATAATAATTCGTCGTATGCAAAGTCTCGCACGCCGTATGATTCCCCCGTAAACAGTAACGACACTTATTACACGGCACATGATGCGACACAAAAACACGGTCACCCACCTTTAACCCCGCTACTTTGTCGCCTACCTCTTCAATTACGCCTGTAGCTTCGTGACCCAGAATCTTCGGCGCCTTTGGAACCCTGTACCACTCCGTAACGTCGCTTCCGCATATGCCGCTTGCCATAACCTTCACTAAAATTTCGTCATCCCCGATGTCAGGCTTAGGCACCTCTTGTATTCGCACGTCTTTGTTGTTATAGTAAACGGCTGCAAGCACACGGGTTCACCAGAAACACTGAAGTCTCAAGCGGTTCCAGCTTTCACCTTTTCAAAAAGGTTCTGCGCCTCTTCCGGCGTGTAACCATCATGAATTATGGCTCTTATCGCGCGTATCGCAGCTACCGGATGTTCAGTCTGCCAAATATTCCTTCCCAAGTTCACGCCTATCGCACCTTTCTCCATGCCGTCATAAACGAAGTCGAACACTTCGCGCTGAGTTTCAGTTTTCGGTCCGCCAGCAATGACCACAGGCACTGGACAACCATCAATAACCTTCTCAAAATTCTCCTCGCAATAATACGTTTTCACGACTCTAGCGCCAATTTCAGCGGCAACACGGCAACACAACGCCAGATAACGAGCTTCACGCTTCTCAAGCTCCCTGCCAACCGCGGTAACAGCCATAACAGGTATCCCGTAATCCTCACACGCATCCACCAGCTTAGCCAAGTTAGACAAAGTCTGATGCTCATATTTGCTGCCCACAAACACGGACATGGAAACAGCGCTTGCGTTAAGCCTGATAATCTCCTCAATCGACGTGACCAAGTTTTCGTTAGCTAAATCTTCACCAACCACAGTTGTTGCGCCTGACACACGCATAATAACAGGCTTAGGTATTGCAGGGTCAATACAGTTCCTCAAAACACCACGGGTCATCATCAACGCGTCAGCATACTCCCACAACGGGTTTATGGTTTCACCAGGTTTCTCCAACATACGCGTTGGTCCTTGGAAGTATCCGTGATCTATCGGCAGAAAAAGAGACTTTCCATCCGCTTGAATAAGACGTGCTAAACGGTTTTTCATTCCCCAATCCATGTAATGTTTCACCGCGGAACCTTTAGTTCCAGAATTAAATAAGCTTTTGTTTCAATCTCAAATCAAAAATTGCAATCGAGTTTTTCCAAGTCGCTTTAAAGGCGCGGAAAAAAACCTATATTAAACTGGAGAAAGGAAAATTCAGGTGTGAAAGAAATGAAAATTACTGAAGTGGTGAAAACAAGCTCCTTTGAAAATGTTCACAGCGTTGAAGCGAAAAAAATTTATGCCGATGACAACGCTCAAGTAATCCATATGGCGTTGAAACCTGGGCAATCGCTGAAGAAGCATACTACACCAGTTGACGTTTTCTTTTACATTCTTGAAGGAAAAGGCGCAGTGGAAATCGGAGACGAAAAACAAGAAGTTGAAAAAGACACTTTGATTGAAAGCCCAAAAGACATCCCGCATCTGCTTCAAAACACTGGAGAAGACATTTTCAGGTTTCTGGTAGTAAAACTGTCCTAGCGGCAAGACCCTGCTGACTTCTAAACCTTTAGCCGTCACAATTGGATTGTGCCTTCCGTTATTTCAGGTTGCGCTCCTCAAAACTTCTTTGTGCTGAACCACAGCATTCCAAAAACTTACCACATCGGCTTAACCCCGTTTTCGAATGGTTTATCAGTTTGATTAAAATATTCGTGAATGGAAATTATGGTTATTCGGGTTGATGCCTTTTGGAATCACAGTGTTCGTTGAGATGTCCTGTCTGCGGAACCCAAATTGATCCAGGTGACACGTTGACGAGGATGCAGATTACGTATGATACTTTTGGGGGAAAAAAATATTGTTTCTGCAGCAAAAACTGCAGGAAGCACTTCATAGAAGATCCTAGAATCGCGTATTTCTCCATGGAAATAGGCATCAGCAAAGACATTCCCACGTACAGTGGCGGTTTGGGTGTTTTGGCAGGCGACATTGTGAAAGCCAGTGCAGACTTGAAGCTGCAGATGGTTGCGTTGACGTTGGCGAGCAGGAAAGGTTATTTCAAGCAGAAGCTCACGGAACGCGGGGAACAGCAAGAGTTACCTGACGAGTGGAATCCATCTGAATCCCTGTTCCTTATGCCGAAGATGGCTACGGTGACAATTGAAGGTCGACAGGTGAAGGTTCAGGCTTGGCTGTATGAGCATCAAAGTCCCACTGGTGGTATGGTTCCGATTCTTTTTTTGGATACCGACGTGGAAGGCAACGCTGATGAGGATAGGAGGATTACGGATTATCTTTATGGTGGTGATAAGCGGTACAGGTTTAAGCAGGAGATTGTGCTGGGGATAGGCGGCGTGAAGCTTCTTAAAGAGTTAGGTTTCAAGGTTAGAAAGTATCATATGAATGAGGGGCATTCTGCTCTTTTGACTTTCGAGTTGTTGAAAGAGAAGAGTATGGACGCTGAAAAAATTCAGACGCTTTGTGTTTTTACGACTCACACTCCGATTGAAGCTGCGTTTGACCAGTATTCTTATGATATGGTTGATGAGGTGCTGGGTAAGGAGTACTTGATGTTGAATGTGAAGCAGTATGCTGGTCAGGATAATTTGAATATGACTTATTTGGCTTTAAATTTGAGTAAGTATGTGAATGGGGTTTCTAAGGCGCATATGGAGTATTCTAGGAAGTTGTTTCCAGGTCACTACATCAGGTCTGTTACTAATGGGGTTCACTCGTACACTTGGACTTGCCCGGTTTTCAGGGCGCTTTTTGACAAGCATATTCCAAGCTGGGCGAACGAACCTGTTTTGCTTGTTAGAGCTTTGGAAATCCCAAGTCAGGAAGTTTGGGATGCTCATGTTAAAGCGAAAACTGGTCTTATCGAGTTTGTTGAGAAAAGCAGAGGCGTGAAGTTGAATCCGGACGTGTTGACGTTGGGTTTTGCTAGGAGAGCTACAGGGTACAAGAGGTCAACGTTGATTTTTTCTGACTTGCATAGGTTGTTGGAAGTGAATAAGAGCGGGAAAATTCAGATGGTGTTCTCTGGGAAAGCGCATCCACGCGACGTTGAAGGTAAACGGTTGATACAAGAGATCTACAATTACGCTGATAAATTGAAAGACCAGATGAAAATCGTTTATCTTGAAAACTATGACATGGATGTTGCGGGAAAGCTTACGTCAGGAGTTGATGTTTGGCTTAATACTCCTATTCCGCCGATGGAAGCTTCTGGAACCAGCGGAATGAAAGCGGCTCACAACGGCGTGGTAAACTTTAGCGTGCTGGATGGCTGGTGGCTTGAAGGCTGCATTGAGGGCGTTACAGGCTGGTCGATTGGCCCACACCCGAAAGAGTTTGTTACAGAAGAGGAAAGAAGAGAGATTGAACTTCGCGACTTGTACAGTAAGCTGGAGTACTTAATTGCTCCGACTTTTTACGGTGACAGGGACGCGTGGATAGAATTAATGAAAAACTCCATTGCCAGAATTGCACATTACTTCCAGATTCAATGGGTTATACGCAGGTACATTACAGAAGCTTACCTCATTTAAACATGGTTTGCCCTGTATTCAGAAAGGATGCTTTCGATTAGGTGACTTCTATTGCAGTATTTTCCTTTTTGAACTTGCTCGTCAATCCAGTTCAGCAAATCCTTGTCTACGGATGCAAAAAGGCTGGCTTTGCCTTCTAGGTTCAAACTTGCGATTATTATGTATCCTTTCTCTATGAGCCAATGGTGAAACTGCCAAGTCGTGTAAACACAAGCGGTGCTACACGTCTTTCTGATTTGCTCGTACTCTTCAGAATGTTCTTTCTGCTGGTTCAGCTTCATCTGCACTGGACATTTCACGTCGTTGCAGAATTCTCTGCGCTTATACTCGGAAAACCCTTCAAGAGACATTTTTTCATCAACGGCTAATCCTAATCCAAAACTAATAAGCATATTCGTTGCTTGTTACTTTTCATTCAACAAGCAGGTGTTGCCAGAAGTTCTCGCGTTTACGGGCAAACAAGCCGACGAAAAGAACAATCATAAGTGCATGTACCAACAGGGACGCGGTTTGTGCACCACCGAGAAGTGGAACAAATGGACTTGGCGTTTCAGTTGAATCGAGGAAAGGCCAGAAAACCGGGTTATAGGTGTGGTTTGTAACGTCTAGCAGTGCGTGGGAGAGACATCCGATAGCGGAGGAGAAAACGAGAGTAAGGGAGAACCTGCATTTTTCTTTGACTTTAAGCTTGTCGACTGGAAAGACTGCGCTGGTTAATCTTGGGTAGACGAAAACTGTTATTCCTGTGGCGAGTAGTGTGCCAACCGTTAAAGACCCTATGATGCTGTGAAGAATCAGGTGAGTTGGAACATCGATTCCGAATAGCAGGACCATGAAGGGGATTTCAAGGTCAGGAAGCATCGAACCAACGATTACTGCTGGAAGAACGAGTTTTCCTCCAAGCCTGTAAATGATGTAAGCAACTGGATGATGATTGCTTAGTCAAGAAACCTTGACAAAAACCCTTTTAATTGTAAATGTGCCGTAGTATTATAGGGATAAGCATGAGTAAAAGCGTTGCATTGCTGCTTGTTCTCATCTTCCTAGCCGCGTCAAGTTTAGTTGCGTTTAAGCCTGTGTCTTCTGCTGATTCACCTAGCGGTTATTGGGTGTCAAAAGCTCCGATGCAATTGGCAAGAAGCGGTTTGGGAGCTGCAACCGTTAACGGGAAAATCTATGCTATAGGCGGTTTCGTAGCTAACGGCGTCGCAACGGGCGCCAACGAAGAGTACGACCCATCAACGGATACTTGGGAAACCAAGGTGCCTATGCCTACGCCCAGAGCTCATTTTGCAACAGCAGTCTACCAGAACAAGATTTACTGCATAGGGGGAACAGGCGACGGAGTGAACGAGGTCTACGACCCAGCAACGGACACTTGGGAGACTAGGGCGTCTATGCCTACGCCTAGATCTTATGTAACAGGTAACGTGGTTAACGGCAAAATATACGTTATAGGCGGAGATTCTAATAAGACTATTAATGAAGTTTATGATCCGGAAACCGATTCGTGGTCTACAGCAGCTTCTATGCCCACAGGGTCATGGGGTTATGCTTCAGCCGTCGTTGAAAATAAGATATACATTATAGATTCAGACCTGAATCAGATTTACGATGTTGAAACTGACATGTGGAGTCTCGGAGCGTCTCCGCCTTTTGGGCGTCTTGGATATGGGAAAGCAGGTGTAACCACGGGCGTAAACGCGCTTAAACGAATTTACGTTTTAGGCGAGAAGGTCTATGAACAACCAGCTTTGAATCAGGTTTATGACCCCCAGAATGACAGGTGGACGCAGGGCTCTGCTGTGCCGACTTATCGCAGCGGCTTCAGCGTTGCGGTAGCGGATGACTTGCTTTACGTTATTGGGGGTTATACCGTGAAGGATATCAGTATTAATGAATACCTCAAGACGGGAGAAATGTACCCGCTTATTTTTTACGCTACAAACGAGCAGTATGTGCCTTTCGGTTATGGTACGCCTGACCCGTCTTATGATGGTACGGCGCCTGAAGTCACGGTTTCGTCGCCAGAAAACAAAACTTACTACACGACCGACATCGCGTTGAATTTTACTGTTAACGAGCCAGTCTCTCTGATGAGGTATGAGCTTGACGGCGAAAACGCTGTTGAAATCTCAGGGAACACGACGCTCACCGGATTATCTTACGGAGCACACAACTTGACCGTTTACGCAACAGACGCTTCAGACAACAAAGGCACATCAGAAACAATCGCATTCACCGTAGCTGAGGAACCGCCTTTTCCGACGGCGCTTGTAGCAACAGTTTCCGGCGCATCAGCAACCATAATAGCCGTAGGTTTGCTGGTCTACTTCAAGAAACGCAAACACTAAACACGTAGTTGCTTGAGATTAACACTTTATGCTTTTACACTTTAACTGTCAAATAGTACACACTCACACTTAGATTCTAGGTTTTATTTATATAGGCCATTAAGTGAACTGCAGGCATAAACGGAAAGAGAACTGGCGCAAATTTTTTTAAAAAAAGGGTTTTCGTTAAGATTCCTTGACACAAAAAAAATTGACAAACAAAAAGTACGGTTTAGTGTAAAGGCAGATGCGTTGCGTGTGCTTTGTTTTGGCATTGAATTTAAAAGTCTTCGTTTTCAACTGTATTTCTATGCGATAAGATTGGATTACGGAGTGCCGCGTATGGTAGATGTGACTGTGAGTGCTGAAGACCAGTTGACTGCTAGTGCTTTTCACACGTATGTTTATCTTGTTAAGGCTGGGAAGCCTGTTGGTCCGAGAGAGGTGATGCGGGGGGCGAACCTTACCAGTCCCAGTGTGGCGTACAGGAACTTGCAGAAGCTAATCGACTTAGGCTTGGTGCTTAAAGACGAGTACGGCAATTACGTCGTTAAGGAAAAAGTGGGTCTCAAAGGGCACATGTGGCTGGGAAAAACTATTGTTCCACGGTTCGTGGTTTTCGGGTTTATTTTCGTGGGCGTGTTAATTGCCGAGTTGGCTATACTGATTCCCCACTTGTTTTTCGCGACTTCCGTGGAGGGTTCCTTCTGGCTCTTAACTATAATAACGATAGTTGCCGCGGCGATTTTTCTATTTGAAGGGTCACGGTTTCGAAAGAAGAGCGAATAGTATTTTGTATGCCGCAGGCATTCAATAACTTGCAGGCTTAAGCTCATTGGTTTGTGTTCCAATGTTGGAACGTTTTGTTCCTTGAATAGAACTAATAGCGGCTTTTTAATTAGCGTATTATGGTGAGGAACAATTGAGCAAGGTTGCCGCTTTGATGCTTGTTCTTCTAAGCCTAATTGCATCGTGTGTAGCCTTCGTTAATGCCGTTTCAGATTCTGAGCGGTCACGCTGGGATACTTGGGGGTCTAAGGCTTCAATGCCCACAGAGAGGGTTACTGTGAGCGCTGCTGTAGTAAAGGGCAAGATCTACGTCATAGGAGGGAACGGAGACTATCACAATACAAACGAAATGTACGATCCAACAACAGATACATGGACGAAAAAAGCGCCTATGCCAACTCCGAGAAAAAGTTTCGGCATAGCTGTATATAAAGATAAAATTTACGTGATAGGCGGATTAACCGAGTCAGATGGTGGTTACTATGATGGAATTACTGGCGCAAACGAGGTTTACGACCCCGCCACAGATACGTGGGAAAACAAGACTTCCCTGCCCACAAGACGATACGGAATAGGTGCAAACGTTATTGGAGGCAAAATCTACGTTATAGGCGGAAAGAACGCCTCTGGCCGGATTGACGAAGTAAACGAGGTTTATGACCCAACCACGGACACATGGACGAAAATGGCGCCTTTACCGACCCGGGTTAGTTTTTACGCGTCTGCAGTAGTTGACAACAAAATCTACGTGATTGGGGGCACCAATGGTTCAGTTTATGGCGATTTAACTCAGATATATAACCCTGAAACTGACACGTGGAGTAAGGGAGCGCCTATTCCCTTCCCCGTTACTGGTGTGGGTGCCGGTGCAACCACTGGGGTCTGGGCGCCAAAAAGAATCTATGTTATAGGTGCTGTCCAGCCTTATGGTTTAGCGGATCAAGGAGGAAACGTGATCGTAGTCAACAATGTTCAAAATCAAATTTATGACCCAGAAAAAGACGCTTGGACCACTGGCGCAGCATTGCCTATAGCGAGAATTCTGTTTGGGGTCGCTGTAGTGGACGATATGTTGTACGCAATTGGAGGCACGAACTCGATGATTTTCTCTTCTTACATCACTTTCGGAGATAATCAACAATACACGCCCTACGGATATGGAACAATTTCGCCCGTGGTTTCTGTTGTATCTCCTCAAAACAAAAAATACATCTCTGGCAATGTTTCGTTAGCTTTTGCGGTGAACAAGCCATTTATGTGGACGGGCTACAGCCTTAACGGACAAGACAACATAACAATCACGGGCAACACCACTCTATCGGGATTATCAAGCGGCTTGTACAACATAACCGTATACGCAAAAGACTCGTTTGAAAACACTGGGGCTTCAGAAACAATCACTTTCAGAATAACAGAGCCTTTCCCAACCATGTTTGTCGCAGTCGCTACTGTGGCAGTGACTGTTGGCTTAGGTCTTATTGTCTACTTCACAAAAAACAAGAAAAAACAGGTTGTAAACGCGACGAAAGGTTCTTAAGCTATTGGGCATTCTTCTAAACGGCAAGAAAAACCACCGTAGGCAACGCCTAGGTTTAAGTATTAGCTTGTTTCCTTTAAGGGGAAAGAGCTGTATCAACTAAAAAAGTTAAAATAGTTGAATGAAGAGGTGAAAAGTATGGAAAACGTTTACGCCGCGATGCTCCTTCATAAGGCAGGAAAAGAAATTAACGAAGAAAACGTGACAAACGTTTTGACAGCGTCAGGAATAACCGTTGACGCTGTACAAGTTAAAGCTCTAGTAGCTTCTCTAAGCGAAGTAGACATTGACGAAGCAATCAAAGCTGCTCCTACAATGATGGCCGCCGCGCCGGCATCAGCAGCTGCACCAGCCGCAGAAGAAAAACCGAAAGAAGAAGACAAAAAGAAGAAAGCTGAAGAAGAACAAGCCAAAGAAGACGCAGCGCTAGAAGGTTTAGGTGCCCTGTTCGGGTAAACCGCCATTTTCTATTTTTTGATCCATTTCCCTATCTTGAGTTTTTTGTTTCCTTTCACTCAAAAGGTACCAAGCCACTACGGGCACCCACCCTATAATAATCATCAAAGTGCCTGGAAAACCACCTATTTCTCGGTTAAGCAAAGGCTGAAGCAAAACCAAAACTTCTTCTAGAAACGCTTCGAAGATGCCGAAGGAAAGGGTCATGGCTATCACCGAGATGTAGCCCGCTTGTTTACCGAACTTCTTGTAAGTTTGGAGTGCAAGGATTCCCGCGAAAAAGAAGTCGCCGAGACCTAACCCTCTAAATTGAATTGCCCCTGCCGTTGAAAAAACGAACGGCACATTCGGCAAGTGAACTAGAACTGGAAGCCCTAACCCAGTGAACTGTTCTGCCGCATCTACCATGGTGCCCGTGCCCAAAACCAGAATTATGTCCACTACCGTTAGAAGCACCGCGAAAAGCGACACTGTTTTCCAAGTGAACAAAGACCCCAAATAAAGAATAATCAATACAGCAAACGTCAAGGCAAAAACATCCAGTAGAATCGGAGCCCAAACTGGCGTACCATCGTACGCTACGTTGAAGAACACGAACAGCAACACGAATAATGCTGGTGGCTGAACCGCAATGTACCATCTTTCTTGCGGCTCCGCTTTTTTCATATCAATTATTATTGAAGCGAGAGCGAACACTGCTAAGCCGTAAAACGCCAGCGTCCTATAAATTGCTAAGCCATCAGCAAAAGGCTCCATCAGACCAATCGTTCCCGCAAATAAACTGGCAACAGCAAACCCCAATGAAAACAGCTGCGCGCTTCTTTGTTTCATTCCTGAAAAAAGGTACGAAAAAATGAAGAGCAGCATGGAATAAGAGAAAAGAAACACCAGCATTATGACATTCTGAAAAAGATTTCCGGGATCAATGACGGAAACGTAGCCGATAACGGAAACCGCCACGAAAATCATCACCACAAGCAGGACAACGTCCCGCGTGCGAAGCTCCCTTTCCTCAAAAGTTGTTTTCAACTTTCCTTCGGTTCGCTCATTCAAAAGCAAAGCAGCAATTGAGACACCTAATAGCGCAAGGGGCATTGCAATGTCAAGGGTTGGCATGAACAGCACATAGTTAAACAATCATTTATTTCTTTATCCCAAAATCGCCTTCAACCAATATAAATCAGCGAACATCACCAGCCAAACTTCAAGTTAAACACAGCTAACGACGCGAAAAGAGCTTCTTCAGTTCTAACGGTCTCAGTTCCCTGCTCAGGAACCGTATTAACCACAAAATCCACAACTGAGTTCAGGTCAGCGCCTTCAGCTTCCACAATCTCGTGCAATCCCCGTGATGGCGAACCAAACGCCACAAGCACGCAATCAGACTTCCACCATTTCTCAGCCATTTTTTCAGCTACATCCACAAATTTAACACCAATCTTGGATGTGGCAATGGCCAAATCGAATTTTCTGTTTTCCAAGAGTCTTGCAAAAGAACGGTTTTCAAGTGTAACCTTGTATCCCCAGTAACCTGGAACTTCGTCTCTTCTTACCGTTTGAGCTTCAACGTGTTCACCCGCCTGAACTATTTGCAGCGTCAAGCGTTTGCCTAAAGCCCACTGGGTTTCTCGTATTAGCGCAGGCCGTTCAACGCCGATGTCCACGAGCACACCTTCCTTAGTTTTGCCGGTGGTCACGCCTTCACGGTACTCGCCAACCTTCAGTTTCCTTGATTTCCTGTTTAACGGGTGATGGGGAGTCCGCAGCGGCGGCAAAATCCCAGCGTATTTCAACCTTGGGTCCAGTTTGAAAAAGCGTTTGCGAAGATACTGAGGCGTCTCCAAATAAGACAGTAACAGCGCAATAAAGTCGGCTTCGTTCTTCTGCTTGGTTTGTCCGGTGTTATCAGGGTAAACTATGATTTCGTCCACTCTGAAAACCGCAGCGGCTCTGCCTATCAAACCTATTTTAGAGGTTTTCTCGCGTAAATGGGGAGTATCCAAAATAACTGACGTTGGTATCGCTATTGCAAGCTTCTTTCCACTCATTCCACCGTGCTCCTTCCACCGAAAAACCTGTCCATGTCTACGCTCAGCTTAAAAGTTAAAAACTGAATATAAAAGTGCGGGTACAGGGTGAAGCAAAGTGGCAGCATCAGACTTGGATGATACGGACAAAATAAGAGAAGTCGATAAGAGCGATATGCTTGCGTTCTGCGTGGACGCCGCAGAGCATTACCGAGAAGCCGCAAGGATAGCTGAAAAAATCTCCCTTAGTTATGCGAATCCTGAGAACATAATTGTTGCGGGCATGGGCGGCTCCGCAATTGGAGGCGAACTGCTGAAAGACTGGACTCGCGACAAAGCGCAGATTCCAATAGAAGTAAGCAGGGCTTACTCGTTGCCGGCTTACGCGAACGAGCGCAGCCTCGTGTTAGTCATGAGTAATTCAGGGGAGACAGAAGAAACCCTTAGCACCTTCGTTGACGCCGTGAAAAGGCGTTGCATGGTTTTCTGTGTAAGCTCAGGCGGCAGCTTGCTCGAGTTTGCTGAGAAGCTTGGTGTGCCGTACCTGCGTGTTCCTTCGGGTATGCCGCCGCGGGCATCTCTTCCCTACATGTTTGTGCCTCTGCTTAAGGTGCTGGAGAAAGGTGGTGTTGTTTCAGGCGTTTCTGAGGAGCTTTCGGAGGCGACCCAGTTATTGGCACATGTTGCCGGTGAAAACGCTCCTGATAAGCCTGTGAAAGATAATTTTGCGAAGATGTTGGCTTCGGGAATCAACGGAAGTGCTCCTGTGATTTACGGGTTTGGCTTTTATCGTAGCGTGGCGCAACGTTTTAAGCAGCAGTTCAATGAGAACAGCAAGCTGCCTTCGAAATGGGAGTTTTTCTCGGAGCTTAATCATAACGAGATTGTGAGTTGGGAAAATACGAAGCTTGCAGAATGCTTTTCTACGATTTTCATCAGGGACAAGGCGGAGTCCGATGCGATTCGTAGCAGAATCGAAACGACAAAGACGCTTTTACCTTCTGGCTCGAACATGTTCGAAGTGTGGAGCCAAGGCAGTTGTGCGCTTGCGAGGATGCTGTCAACTATTTGCGTTGGAGATTTCACGAGCGTCTATCTGGCAGTTCTTTGTGGTGTTGATCCTACGCCTGTGGAGAAAATAAGCTTGTTGAAAGAGAAAATGAATCAGGTTGGAACGAAAGAGAAGGTGAAGCGTGAACTGGCGTTGTTGGCTGGGTCACGCTGAAGCGTTTTCTTTTATGAATGCGGCAAACGCTTTTTCTGCGGTTTCAAGCGGCATCATTTGTGGGGGTCGTTTGAAGGCGTATGCGCAGAGTGGAATTAGTGCGCCTGTCTGCTTCTTGTTTAAAGCTAGTTTTGTGGCTCTTATCACATCGAAGAGCACGCTGCCTGCGTTTGGCGCGTCAACAGTGCTGAACTTCAGGTCTATGCGCATTGGAGCATTGCAGAAGTAAGTGCCGCTTATCCAGAAGTAGCTGTCGCGGTTGTTTTGCAGGAAATCCACGTAGTCAGTTGAGCCTGCTACAATTTCCGCTTTGTACGGCAACGCGGATGCTACTGACTGGGTTTTTATGGTGCGTTTGGCTTCGCGCGTGCGGTCCAACGTATCAAGCGACTCGGTTCCACCGCCAACGTCTAGCTGGTACGTTTCCGTGATTTTTACGCCGCTGTTTGAGAGCAGTTTAAGCAGGGTCTTGTGAAGCGCCGTTGAGCCAACTTGGTCAACGAGGTCGTCTCCTGCAAGGGGTAGCTGCGCGTCCTCAAATTTCTTTGCCCACGCCACGTCGCTTGCTATGTAAGTTGGCGTGGCGTTTATGAAGGCGCATTTTGCGGTTAATGCTTGTTCCGCGTAGTAGCGTGAGGCGTTTGTTGCTCCGCTTGGAAGCAGGTTTACGAGGACCTCTGCGTTTGCTTCGCGGAGGGTTTCAGCCACGTTAACGCCGGGTTGGTTGCTGGCCTGGATGACGTTTGCGGCGCTTTTACCTATACCATCTAACGTTTGAGCTTTCTGAACGGTTACCCCCGTCTTTGGGATGTCAGTGACTCTTGGGGCGTTGTTGGGCGGTGCAAATATGGCTTCAGCTAAGTCTTTACCAACTTTCCGGTTGTCTACGTCAAACGCTGCAACGACTTGGATATCGCTGGGCGCGTATCCGCCTAGCTGAGGATTGCGTAGTCCAACCGGGTTTTCCGCGAACATACTATAGTAACGTAAACCTTGAATTAAGGCTGAGGCGCAGTTTCCCACGCCTGCCAAAGCAACTTTAATTTTCGCCATCTTTGCCACCTTGTTTGGGCATTTCTTATCTGCTTTGTCCTTATAAAAACCATCGCTACACACCGGCTGGAAACCAGCATCAATATTGTCCTCGGCGGGTAGACCCCCCTATAGGTTTCTGCATAGAACTGCTATTAGGAGCCTAATAGGCAACAAGTATGCGGTTTGTCAAGAAAGTTTGAGTCAAAGAATCTTGACAAGAACGCTTTTACAGCAGAAACAACCCAGCATTAATGGGAAAAAGTCTTGGAAAATTATATTACAAAAAGACTAGCTCTAATCTTGGCATTGTTAATGCTATTGCCGTTATGCTATTTTAGCCATGAAGCGAAAGCTGATACCTTAAGTCCATTAGTGGATAGGTCTGAGGAACTGAATGTAACTGCTGTTATAGAAATTAATTCTCCTCAAAACACAACATATTCTACACGTGAAATTCTATTAAATTTCACCTTGGTATATGAAGGACAGGATTATGACGTTGGCTATAGTGTAGATGGAGGAGCTATTCAAAGAATACAGGTATCTAAAATTTCAGAAAAGCCAGCTCCTTACCTGTTTATGCCACCTTATGTTAGGGTTACTTGTAGGGGCACTATTGTTCTTAGAGATTTGTCAGATGGTATCCACGCCATTGTAGTTTATGGTGGGTATTATTATGGAGGAATAAATCAGAGATTTGAAGTTTTCAAACGTGCTTCCACAAACTTTACCATAGATACAGTTGCACCAAATATTTCACTTCTGTCTCCAGAAACCAAAGTCTACAATATTTCTACTTTATCTTTGAACTTCACAGTTAATGAGCCAGTTTCACAATTAACATACAGCTTGGACGGACAAAAGAATGTAACTATTTCTGGAAATACAACATTAACCAACCTTTCTTATGGTGAGCATAATGTTACAGTTTACGCAACAGATGAAGTAGGAATCATTGGTGTATCAGAAACAATCTCATTCACTATTACAGAACCACCTGAACCTTTCCCAACAACACTGGTCGTAGCTTCTGTTATCACAGTAGTAGTTGTAGGCAT
The DNA here is from genome assembly GCA_016927895.1 of Candidatus Bathyarchaeota archaeon. Taxonomy (GTDB): domain Archaea; phylum Thermoproteota; class Bathyarchaeia; order Bathyarchaeales; family Bathycorpusculaceae; genus SG8-32-3. Next base: position 35,539 of record JAFGLT010000044.1, read on the forward strand.
AGGTCTGATAGTCTACTTCAAGAAACGCAAACACTAA
>JAFGLT010000045.1 GCA_016927895.1 Candidatus Bathyarchaeota archaeon
GGAGTGCTTGGGAAGGTGAGGTCGCTGTTTTAACTGAGAAAATGCGAAAGGATTGGGGTCCGCTGGCTTCTGTGATATTTCTTACATTGGTTTCGGTTGTTGGGCTCGTGTTGATTCCCGTACTGGTTCTGCAACCCAACTTGATGCATGTTCAAGTTTCGATTCGACATGGTTTAGTTGGCACATTGTACTTAATCATCTGTTTATTAGGGGTTTCAGCTGTTTTCTATCCCTCGAAATGCAAGAGTTTGTTTGGGAAGGCTCAGAACCCGCTTTCCCAAGCAATTAACCCCTCTGTAAAAATTAGAGGTCATCACCCTGACTGTCAAAATTACTCTGCTAATAGAATTAGGATTGGAGGACAAGTAATTTGCGCAGCTTGCAGTGGTCTGTTTATAGGGGCTGTATCTGCTTCCATTGGAACTATCTTGTATTTTTTTGTTGGTTTAGAAATAGTCGGGAGTAACATCTGGCTGCTTGTATTGGGCGAGATATTTATTGTGTTAGGATTAGCTCAAATAAAGTTCCCTGGCTACGTTAAGACGCTGGCTAATGTAATTTTTGTTGTTGGGTCTTTTGTGACTTTGGTTGAGACAGACTTGTTGAGTGGAAGCATATTGGCTGATTTCTACGTTCTTGGTTTAATCCTTTTCATACTCTGGTTTAGAATCTCACTTTCCGAATGGAACAACGGCCGGATCTGTGAGAAGTGTCAGTTGTGCTTTCAGTAGCGCCGGGTTTCACTACGTCTTCCTCGCCCGTAGATTGCACCTAAAAGAATGAGGATGCCGAAAATGACTATTATGATGGGCCATAAGACATTCCAGAAGTCGCCGATAATACCTGTTTGTTGTAGAAACAACCCTAATCCTGCAATTACGATTATTATGCCAAAAATTATGCCCGCAACCATGCCGCCGTTTGGTAGGCCAAAGCATTCTCCCTCCACTTTCCTGTAGTGCTCCCGTTCGCTTCCCTTATAGCGCTGACCGACCGTGTAAAGCGGTGCTCCACAATTGGAGCATACGTTTGCATCGTCTGGGTTTTGAGTACCACATTTACTACAGTAAACCACAATAATCCCTTAATCTCGTTTAGCTTCGATTCCGTTTTAAGATTTGCGGTTACAGGAAATTAAGTAAAGCAACTGCTTGGTATTATATCCAAACTGGTTCGGAACCCCAACAGAAACGGTCTTGGACATACAGACAGGCGCCAACTCCCATGATAATCTCTTTAAAATCCAGTGGGCGGAGTGGGATTTGAACACGCGCAAGTGGAAATGTCACCTGTTAACTCAGTTTTATTTTTTAGCTTTGTTTTTGTAGAGGAGTCTTATTCCATATGTCAGTAGTTCAAACCGCTCACATTAAGACTTAACTGGCGATTTCCCCCACGCAACCAGATTTTTTTGAAAATTGTTTGATGAGCGGGTAGACCTTTAATATTTAGACTTGTTTTTCGAGCTTAATGGCTTCAGAAAAGTGAAAGCCTTTATATTTGGCTTCCTTGTTTTACTGCAAGGAAAAATCAAAAGGAACAAGGTACATTGATAACTCCTTACGACGTTCCAGCATCAAAACTCATCGAAAAACTAGCCAAATATCTAAAGGATAATGTTGATGAAGTTCAGCCTCCAGCGTGGGCAATCGTGGCAAAAACTGGCTCTCATGTGGAGAAGCAGCCTCAGAACCCTTCATGGTGGTACGTGCGTAGCGCTTCGATACTTCGCAAAGTTTACGTTCACGGTCCCATAGGTTTAGAGAAACTGCGCGCTGACTACGGCGGAAGAAAAGACTTCGGTACTAAACCCGAGCACGCCGTGAAAGCAGCTGGCAACAACATCAGGAAAATTCTGCAGCAGCTAGAAGCAGCAGGCTTAGTTCAAAAGGCAAACGCTAAAGGAAGAATCATGGCTCCTAAAGGCAGGAAACTTCTAAAGGAAGTAGCTGAAGACCTGCATAAAGATCTGATTAAAGATTTCCCTGAGCTCAAGAAATATCAAGGCGAATGAGATGTCAGATGAAGAGCTAGAAGAGATTCGCAGAAGAAAACTTTTAGCTATGCAGCAACGAATGGGTGATGACCCGAGGCAGGCCCAAGCAGAGCGGCAGATGGAAGCGCAGAAGCAGGCGCTGCTGAGGCAGATACTTTCACCTGAGGCTAGGCAAAGGCTTACGAACTTGAACATGATTAAGCCGGAATTCACGGAGCAGTTGGAACTTCAACTAATACAGTTGGCGCAAACGGGCAAGTTACCCATACCAATCTCGGATGCGCAGCTGAAACAAATATTAATCCAGCTTCAATCTCGGAAGCGAGAAACAAAAATAAGAAGGATATGAAAAGATGGCTCGAATTAAACCTCCAGCTAAAAAGCGTAGGTTGGCTAAAGCTAACAAGGAGAAAAAGGCTGTTCCAACCTGGGTTATAGTGCGGACTGACGGAAAAGTCAGAACGACCCCTAAGCGAAGAAGAAACTGGAGAACCGGGACAATAAAAGCCTAGGAGCTTTAGGTAACAATGGAGAAAGAAGACAAAGAAGAGCAAATTTCTGAAGAGGCAAAACTCGAAGAGGAAACCACAGAAGCCGCAGAAGCAGAAGTAGCGGAGGAAGCAAAAGAAGAGGTTAGCGAAGAGCAGACTGCTGACGAAATCGAACAGATCTTAGCAGAAGACGAGGAACCCGTAGAGGAAACGGTTGAAGCTGAAGAGGAAGCTGCGCCGGCGGAGGAAAAGGAAGCCAAGCCTCGGCGAAAGAAAAAAGAAGAAGAGGCAGAAGAGTTTGTCGAGGAAAGAATATACACAATCCCGCTGGGGAAGGCATGGGTTAGGCCGCCGAAGAAGAGAGCTCCTCGGGCAATGCAGATTATCAAAGACTTTGTAACCAAGCACATGAAGATGGACATGCGCCCAGAGGTGGAAGAGGAAAAGGGCGAAATGCCCCGCCTTATAATCACCAATGATGTTAACGAGAAAGTTTGGAGCAGGAGTATAGAGAAGCCTCCTCGGAAGATTCGGGTGCGCGCTGCTAAAGACAATGAAGGTAATGTTACTGTCTTCTTAGCTGAAGGCGAGTAACCCTTGGCCGTTTACTTCTCAAGCATCGTTGGAAGCGCAAGCATAGGCGTTTACTCGCTTGCCAATGACCAGTTTGTTGTAATTCCCATAATGGTTCCGCTGGAAAAAGCTGAGAAAACAGCTGAATGGTTGAAGGTTAAGCTTGTTCACACTTCCATAGCTGGTTCAGTGTTGGCTGGCGCGTTGGCTTGCGCAAACTCCAATGGAATGTTGCTTCCCCGTTCAGTTAGAGACGAAGAACTGGTTGCGTTAAAAGCTGTTTTTGAAGGCAACATAACGATTATGGAGACGAAGAAGACGGCTTACGGTAACTTGGTTTTAGCTAATGATAACGGTGCGGTTGTTGACCCGCGTTTCAAGGAGGCTGAAATAAAGCGTATTGCTGACACTTTGGGTGTTGAGTCGGTTTCATGTGAGATTGCTGGGTTGCCTTATGTGGGGTCTCTGGCTACGGCTACAAACAAGGGTGCGTTGGCTCACCCCCTGTTGACAGATGAGGAAAAGAAAATTTTGGAGGACGTTCTAAAGGTTCCTGTTGATGTTGGCACCATAAACTGTGGGATACCCTACGTGGGCACCGGCTTAATAGGCAATAAGTATGCTGCTGTGGCTGGTTCTATGACAACTGGACCCGAGATGTTTATAATTGGGAATGCACTGGATGTTGTGCAGGAAGATGAGAAAAATGAAGGTTTTCAGAGTAACAGGCGAGATAAACAAGCCTAAATTGAAGACACCATTTGCGAAGGAAGTAGTAGTGGATAAACCTGAGCACGCAATCGAGAAGGTTTACGCGGAAATCGGCAGCAAACACCGCGTTAAAAGGTTCCAAATAAAAATTGTGAATGTTGAAGAGGTTCCGGTTGAAGAAATCGAGAATCCCATTTTGAAGAAAATAGTCACTGAGGCGTAAGACGTGGCAAACTTCGACAAAAACGCGGCGGAAGAGGAGCTTAACAGGCTCAGCGTTGAAATGCGCTATTATGAACAGACCGCTGAAACTTTGCAACAGAGGATTGGTATGATTAACGCCGCTATCACCGATTTGACTTACGCCAACATGACCTTGGAGAACATGGAGAAAGAGAAGGATGACGCGGAGCTTCTTGTTCCCATAGGCGGCAGCTCATACATCAAAGTCAAGCTTGCAAGCAGCGACACGGTGATTGTTGGCATGGGCGCAGGCGTATCCATTGAAAAAACCCTGCCTGAAGCAAAAGAGATTGTTAAAGAACGGCTGGATGAACTGGAGAAAACCATGAACTCCGCGCAGCAGCAGTTTGCACAGGTTGCCCAGAGAATCAACGCAGGCAGAAGTCAACTTCAAAATTTACTTGCTAGAGTACGCCAAGGGAAAGCTTGACGCGATGTTTGACAAGCTTAAGTCAGGTTTTAAAGGTCTAGTAACCAAGGTTACAACTACTGAGCTTAAAGCTGAAAACATCAACCCTATCCTTTCTGATTTTAAGATGAGCCTAGCGGAGAATGATGTTGCGTTTCCAGTGGCAGACCGAATCTGCGATGAACTGGAAAAACGTTTAGTGGGCGTGCAGGTTAAGCGGTTGGAAGACCGCAAGAAAGTTGTGGAGGAAAACCTGCGGCAAGTGCTTCTGGAAGTCATGCTTACAAACAACAAAATCGATCTGCTGAAGAAAGTTGAAGAGAAACGCGAGGCAGGCGAACCCTTTGTTCTGCTTTTCGTGGGCATAAACGGCACCGGAAAAACCACCACCATAGCCAAGGTTGCCCAATACATCAGGGAAAAAGGCTACTCAGTGGTGTTCGCCGCCAGCGACACTTACCGTGCGGGTTCGATTGAACAGTTGGAGGAGCACGCACGGCGCTTGGGCATGCGCATGATTAAGCATAAGTACGGTGGAGACCCTGCGGCTGTAGCGTACGACGCGATAAGCCATGCCAAGGCACACGGCGTAAACGTCGTTTTGATTGACACTGCAGGCAGGATGCAGACGAACCAGAACTTGATGAACGAACTCGCCAAGGTGAAACGGGTTGTCCAGCCTGACTTAACGGTTTTAACTTTGGACTCTCTTATCGGCAACGACGCGGTCATGCAAGCAGAAGAGTTCCATAAGTCCATAGGCATAGACGCCACAATACTAACGAAGGTTGACGCTGACGTGAAAGGCGGCTCCGCCCTAAGCGTAACATACGTGACCCAAAAGCCCATACTGTTCATCGGCGTGGGGCAAACATACAAGGACTTGGAACTGTTCAACCCAGAAAAATTCGTCAACATGGTCCTAAGATAACCATTCGCCTAAACACTGCCTTTTTCCTTTACGCCATAATTGCGTGTTTTCTGCAAAGGAAATCACATATATTTTTTGTTAGGTAAGTATCCAGTGCAGGACGTGTTGTTTTTGGTGCGCGTGAAATTGCCGAGAATGAGCAAAGCCGAGATTAACCAGCTGCTAAGTGAGCAGTTTTTGTGTCGTATAGCGTTCGGGGGAAAATATTCTCCGTATATTGCTCCGTTTCAGTACGTTTTCGTGGATGGTGCTCTTTATTTTCACTTCACGGATTACGGTAAGAAAATGGGCTTGCTAGAAGAAGGCAACCCAGTTTGCGTTGAAATAGAGCGTTATACGCCAGACTTGGGAGAATACGGTTTTGTGGTGCTGGTTGGCAAGTTACATGTCGTCACGGACCCAAAAGAGAAAGCTAAAGCTATGGCCCTAATGATTAAAGACGCTGAAGCGAAGGGTTTGTCTACAAACTTTCTTCCTGCACATGGGCTCCCAAAAGAATCCAACTGGTCTTCCTTGAACGCTGAGAAACCCCTTGTTGTTGTTAAACTTGTTGATGTTACCGAAATTGTTGGACTCAAGTCGCCCTGACTGCTGGAGGCGTTTTGGAAGTGGATAGGGTACATGAGGAGCGTGTGAGACGCCTCAACGTTTCTGATGTTAAGAACGGGCGGTTTATTCTTTACTGGATGCAGTCTTCGCAGCGAATCGAATACAACATGGCACTTGAGCACGCGGTTTCTTGGGCTGACAAGCTGGCTAAGCCGCTTGTCGTATTCTTTGGTTTAGCTAAAGTTTTCCCCGAGGCGAATCTGCGGCATTACACTTTCATGCTTGAAGGACTCCGCGATGTGAAAACGAAACTGGAAGAAATCGGCGTGAAACTTGTGGTTCGAGAAGAATCGCCCGAGTTGGGTGTGACGGCTCTCTCAAAAGACGCCTGCCTGACCGTGGTGGACAAGGGCTACTTGAAAACGCTGAGGCAGTGGTACAATTCCGCGGCGTCGAACCTACGTTGCCCGTTGGTTCAGGTTGAAGATAACGTGGTGATTCCTGTTGAAGAAGCCTCAAGCAAGGAGGAGTATTCTGCAGCTACCCTCAGACCTAAAATCCAAAAGAAACGTGCAAGCTTCTTGAGTGCGCCGAAACAGCATGAGCCGAAGAAGGGTTCTCTTGGCTTGAAGTTTGATTCTGTTGATTTAGCTGATGTTGATGCTGTTGTTTCAGCTTTAGATGTTGACAAGTCAGTCAGTAAGGCAAGTTTTCGGGGTGGAAGCCGCGAAGCCGCAAAACGCCTAAAAGGCTTCGTGGAAACCAAATTGCCTGTTTATGCTGAGCGGAGAAACGACCCGACTGTTGACTTCACTTCTAACTTGAGTCCATACTTGCATTTCGGTCAAATCTCCCCCCTCCAAATCGCTTTGGAAGTCTTGGCGGCAGATGCACCTGATGAGGCAAAAGAGGTTTACCTTGAAGAACTCATCGTTAGGCGCGAATTAGCCGTGAACTACGTTCACTTCAACGAGAACTACGATTCCTTCGATGGGCTGCCGAACTGGCCCAAGCTCACCTTGAACAAGCATAAAGCGGACCCGCGAGAATACCTGTACACCATTGAAGATTTAGAGCGCGCAGAAACGCATGACCCGTACTGGAACGCTGCACAAAACCAGATGCGCATAACAGGCAAGATGCATGGTTACATGCGGATGTACTGGGGCAAAAAAATCTTGGAGTGGACAAAAACGCCTCAAGACGCGTTCACGGCAGCCTTGTACCTTAACGACAAGTATGAGCTTGACGGCAGAGACCCCAACGGCTTCACAGGCGTTGCCTGGTGCTTCGGAAAACACGACCGACCATGGAAAGAGCGCCCCGTGTTCGGCACCGTAAGGTACATGAACGCCAACGGGTTAAAAAGAAAATTCGACGCCGACAAATACGTACAACAAATCAAGAGTCTGTAAGCGGTTATTTCCAGTAGTCTTTTTCCCCATCTTGTTCGGTTGCATCGGTTTCCATGAACGCTTCAGGGTACGGTTCAAAGAACGTTTGCTGCATGAGGTATTCTTCGTTAAACCTGATTATCCACGCTTTCAGCACGTTGAGGGGTGTGCTTAACGGAAACTTGCCTGCCCTGTACTTTGCCACGGCGTCGAGGAAGAATGCCTTTTCGTTTTTTGACAGTTTGCTTGTGAAGTAGCCTGCTGCCTTGGTTAGCACGTTCTCGTTTGCGCCCCTTCGCGGGGGTCTGCGCAGGGCTTTCCACAGGTGACTCTGGTAAGCTGTGATTGTTTCTCGGAATGGTTTGCCTTTTGGTTGAGCCGCGATTCTGCCCATGGAGTGGAGTTCTGTTTGGCTGTAAGCCGTGAACAACAGTTTGTTGCGTGCCTGAAAATCAATAAGCCTGTTTACCGAGCCTGAGTTTTTGACCGACCTGAAATCCGCTAACGTGTAGAGTTTCGTCAGGAAATGCTCTTTTATCCGCGGATTCAACAGGCGACGTTCATCTTCAACCGCCAAGTGCCCAAACCTGTCAACCACGGCGCCTCCGAAGAAGCCCGGCCCCTTTCCCAACGGCGACACTTTCTCGGTGCTGGGGTAGATTTTTGCGTCTTTCATGGCGCTGCTCGGCGACTTGCTCTTCAATATAAAACCGTCCACTTCGGGTAGCGCGTCCAGAATCCCTTGGGAGAACCGCTTCATCCTATCCGTTAAATCCAAGCCTGTGGCTGGCTGAATCAACCTCAAACTATCGCCCACCTTAACTATCCTGATGGGTTCTCTGGGCACACCAAGACCAACCTCCACTTCAGGACACACAGGAATAAACTCCACAAGCGGCTTCAAACTCCTCACCAAATCGCTTGTCATCATCTGCCCATTATAGCGGACAGGCTCAAACTCAATACATTTACTCACAACCACCCGCGGCTTAGTAAAATCTCGCACACACTCACCTCACAACCCTTCACAGAACGGCCAATCTTAACTTATCATCGAAGACAAAAAAGAGTTTCGTTTCAAGCTAGCCGCGCAGGTGATGAACTAGCATATTTGCCGCCTATTTGCAGCCTGACAGTGGTTCAATGCAGAAACTAGAGAGAGGCTGCTTTTGATGGCGGTTCTAGAAATGTTTGTTTCCTTTTAAGATGGGGGTCGTATTTTCAGAGTATAGATGTTCGATTTTTTTAATTGGTATTCAAAATTGATGATACGAATCAGGGATATGTACAGCTGTTTCATAATTATCAAATAAGCGTTTTGGGAATAAACATCAGTTAAAAAGGCTGGCAGGTGGTCCAATGGCAACCATAGATAATCATGTTGTAGGCGAAGAGGTTAAGATGTTGACTTTTTCGCTGGATAACGTGTTTTACGGCGTAAACGTGAATCAGGTGCGGGAAGTTAAGAATTTTGAGGGTGCGACGCCTGTTCCTTGTGCTCCACATTACGTGAAAGGAGTAACAAATCTTCGTGGCGAAGTTGTTCCAGTGATAGATTTGCGTAAGCGCATTGGGCTCGGTGAAAGAAAGGATAATGGTGCTGAGATTATGGTGATAGTTCAAGACAAGCATCCCATAGGCGTAATTGTTGACTCAGTGATAGAGGTTCTCACGGTTAAGAAGAAAGACATAGAATCAGGTCCTGAAAGCTTGATCACTGACCGTTCAGATGGAGTAGTGGGAATAGCTAAGCACGAAAATGACCTCATAGTTATGCTGGACATACTCAAAGTTTTATCAGCCGATAACATAGGCAGCATTAAAGAAAACATAAAAGGTTTCCAAGTTCAAGTAACCAATCCTGAGAAAGTTGACAGCTAACATTTTTAAAGCTAACCTTTAATTCTTAGAACATCGCGGATTTAGATATACGCGTGATGGAGATTGGCGGATCAGATCAAAATTCTAGTAGTTGACGACTCGCTACTTATGCAGAAAGTTCTCGTTGACTTACTGCAATCAGATTCTCAACTCTCCGTGATAGGAACCGCTCGAGACGGCGAAGAAGCCCTCTCAAAAATCAAAAGCCTGCGCCCAGATGTGGTTACACTTGACATCGAAATGCCAAGAATGAATGGGTTGACAACTGTCAGGAAAATTATGGCAACAAACCCTTTGCCTGTCGTCATGATTAGCGCTTTGGCTCAAAGAGAAGCGCAGTTAACCTTGAAAGCTTTAGAGTTTGGCGCGGTTGACTACGTTCCTAAACCTTCAGGACCAATATCGCTAAACATGGGCGACGTAAAAACTGAGCTTATATCAAAAGTCAAAACAGCTGCATCCGCAAACATAAGACAAGTTACACCCTTAAAGGCAGAAAAACTCGCGCCGCCAAAAGCTAAAAGCAGAGACAAAATAATATCTATAGCCGCCTCAACTGGAGGGCCTGCTGCGGTATCTTACATCCTTAGAAATATCCCGGCAAATACGCCCCCAATCTTGGTTGTGCAGCACATGCAAAAAGGCATGACTAAACTTTTCTCCGAAGGACTGAACCAAGAATGTAAAATCCAAGTGAAAGAGGCTGAAGAGGGCGATGTTGTTCAAGAAGGACTTGCTCTCATTGCGCCAGGCGGTTTTCACATGATAGTGACATCAGAAGGTGAAATCAACCTTACCACGGCTCCACCAGTGAATTACGTGCGTCCCTCGGCGGATGTTCTGATGAAATCTGCCGCTAAGAACTTTGAAGCTAAGAATATTGGGGTGGTTTTGACCGGTATGGGTGTAGATGGTGCTAGAGGAGTTGAAGCTATAAAAAAGAACGGTGGCGTGACAATTGCTCAAAATAAAAAAACCTGTGTTGTGTTTGGGATGCCGAGAGCTGCTATTAATACTGGCTGCGTTGATTTTGTTACTCCTCTTGAATCCATTCCGAAAGAGATTATGGCTGCCTGTGAAGACTAAGTGTTTTTGTTGGTTGACCGTTGAAGTTATGTTGTGGTTTGGCTGGTTAACCAAGTTGTTTTAGGTCAAAA
>JAFGLT010000046.1 GCA_016927895.1 Candidatus Bathyarchaeota archaeon
ACAATACGTATTGGAGGAATGACGTGCGCCTCCTGCTCCCAAGCCATCACCCGGTCACTAATTAAGACTGAAGGCGTCAAAGACGCTAACGTTAATTTGGCGACTGAAAAGGCAACTGTAAGCTTCTACCCGGGAAAAACAAGCTACGCGAAAATCAAGAAAGCTATAGAAGACACGGGCTACCAGGTTCTCGAAAGAGAAGACAAGAAAGCGAGGTTCGAGGAAGAAGCACTCAGAGAACAGAAAAAACTGGCAGCTGCCAAGAACAAAGCCCTCATCTCATGGGCGCTCACCGTACCCATCATGCTCTGGATGATTCCAGAAATGTTCTTCGGCGTGGCCTTGCCTAACGCCACCGTCTTCAACATAGGCATGATAGTGCTCGCCGCGCCGGTTCTCTTCATCCCTGGACTGGCAACTTATAGGTCAGCTGCCAAAGCGGTTTGGCACCGCAACGCCAACATGGATGTGCTTATTATGCTGGGCACGCTGGCGTCTTTTCTAACTGGACCACCCTCATTCTTCACGCCGTTAGCTAACTACGCTGGAGTAAGCGCCATGATAATGTCCTTCCACCTCACCGGCAGATACATAGAAGCCAAAGCCAAAGGACGCGCGTCACAAGCCATAAGACGCCTCCTCGAGTTGGAGGCGAAAACCGCGAGGGTTCTCAGAGACGGCAAGGAAGTGGAAGTCTCCATAGACGAAGTAGAAAAGGGCGATGTAATGATAGTGCGGCCCGGCGAGAAAATCCCCACTGACGGCAACGTGGAAGAAGGCGAAAGCGGAGTTGACGAGTCAATGGCTACAGGCGAATCCATGCCCGTGCAGAAAAAAGCGGGTGACACTGTTATCGGCGCCACCATAAACCAGCGTGGGCTCCTCAAAGTCAAAGCCACAAAAGTCGGCGAAGAAACATTCCTTTCTCAGGTCATAAAAATGGTGGAGGAAGCCCAAGGCTCAAAAGTACCCATCCAAGAATTCGCAGACAGAGTAACCAGCTATTTCGTTCCCACAGTGCTGACCTTAGCGTTGGTAACGATGGTTATGTGGCTGGCGTTTCCGCAGGTCGTTGGAAGCGTGGGCGAGTGGGCGAGCCAGTTTCTGCCGTGGGTGGACCCAACACTGGGGGTAGTCTCACTGGCTATATTTGCTACGGTGGCAACGCTGGTTATCGCTTGTCCCTGCGCTCTGGGACTGGCAACACCCACGGTGCTGATGGTGGGAAGCGGCATGGGCGCTGAAAACGGAGTTCTAATCAGGCGCGGAGAAGCAATCCAAACCCTCAAAGACGTCAAGGTAATGGTTTTTGACAAAACAGGCACAATCACCAAAGGGCAACCCGAAGTAACGGACATAGTGCCGGCTGAAGGCTACAGCGAAAAAGAAGTGCTGAGGCTTGCAGCCAGCGTTGAAAAAGGCTCTGAACACCCTCTCGCGGAAGCCATAATTAAAAAAGCCGAAGGGGAAGGACTTGAACTAGCTGAGCTGGAGCGGTTTGAGGCGGTAACTGGTAGAGGAATAAAGGCTAAAATCGAAGGGCAAAGCGAGGTGCTGGTGGGCAACAGGAAGCTCATGGATGAAGCCGGAATCGACTACAGCATGTTGGAACCTGAGCTCAAACGTTTGGAGGATGAAGCGAAAACTGTCATGCTCATCGCTGAAAACGGCAAGTGCGTAGGCGTGGTTGCGGAAGCTGATACCCTCAAGGAAGACTCGGTGGAGGCTATTGCGGAGCTGGAGAAGCTGGGGCTGCAGACGGCTATGCTTACGGGAGATAATAGGCGAACCGCGGAAGCCATATCGAGGAAGGTCGGCATATCCAAGGTGTTGGCGGAGGTGCTTCCAGACAAGAAAGTTGCTGAAATCCGCAGGCTCCAAGAAGAGTCTGGTCTTGTGGCTATGGTCGGCGACGGCATAAACGATGCGCCTGCACTCACCCAAGCGAACGTGGGCATAGCGATAGGCACGGGCACGGACATAGCTATCGAAGCTGGCGACGTGGTACTTGTAAGGGGCAATCTGTCTGACGTAGTTAAAGCGGTTAAGCTGTCTCAGGCTACGTTTAGGAAGATAAAGCAGAACCTTTTCTGGGCTTTCTTCTACAACATGGTCATGATTCCGTTCGCCATGATGGGTCTTGCCCACCCCGTAATCGCAGAGGCAGCTATGGCTTTCAGTTCGGTAACCGTAGTTACAAACGCAAACCTGCTGAGACGCACCAACTTGCGACCAAACTACCAGAAAAGGGAGGTGAAATGATGACGAAGGATCTTGTCTGTGGAATGGACGTAGACGAAAAAACCGCACAGTACACAACGACGTACAAGGGCAAAACCTACTACTTCTGCGCGCCAGGCTGCAAAATAACATTTGAAGAAGACCCGGAGAAGTACGTTGGCGGCTCCGAGGGTCATTCAGGTCACGGCTGCTGCTGTGGCCACTGCTAAACGCTGCACTCAACGCTTAAGCAGCATTTTTCTCCTTTAATTTTCGAGCTTTTCTTTTCCATAGCTTTTTCAACTTCGTATGGTGAAGCTGCTGATGTGTGGTATGGGTTCTTAGAAGGCGCCGAGAAGCACGTGCTCTGCGAATAGGTCCTCGTTGAATGCGCCCATGAACTCGATTTTCTCGTTGATTATTATTTTCGGGACGCCCATGACCGCGTATTTCTGGGCGAGTTGCGGGAATTCGCTGCCGTCGATTACGTCTGCCTTCACAAAGTCGCTTTCAACTGCAAGTTGGTGTGCTACTGCGGCGGCTACGGGGCAGTGGTTGCAGGTTAAGCTGACGAAGACTTGGATGTGCACAGGCTTTTTGACTTCGGCGAGAATGCTTTTTGTCTTGTCGGTGAGGTCTGTTTTGCCTTTTGAGACGGTTATGGTGGCTTCTATCAGGGTCTGCAGTTCGTAACCGTAGGGTATGCCGTAGATTCGTACGCCGTAGTCTTTTTCGCCTATAATTGCCAATGCGGGAATCTTGTCTACACCGTATTCTTTGGCTTTCTGGGCGTCAGCTACGAAATCGTAGACTTCAACTGTGATTTTATCGTTCAGAGTCGCCAGTTCCTGGACTAGTTCCCGGGTGTCAGAGCAGAATCGGCACTCGATTTCCTGTGTGAACATTAAAATCTTCACGGGGTGGTCCAGTTTCTCTTTGAAATCGTTTTTTAGTAGTTCTTTTTTGTCGTCAGGTATCAAACCCATGTTTTTTGCCTCCAAAACACGCTTGTTAATCTAAGGCAAGACGAAGCTTGCTTTATCAATATTGAGTTTTCCTCCCATATTATCTTTACGTGGTCTCCCATATTTTTCGTGTTCCCGTGGCATGTTGGACGAAACCCATATAAGAGGTTGTGAGTATGGAGTTTTTTGCTGGTTTTAACGAAAAATAGCGAGTTGTCAAAGTATGAAAAACAACGCTGGAATGAAAGCAATCGTGGAGTTGAAAGAATGGTAAAGATGAATGCGAAAGCGAAGTTGGTTGAAGGCTTCCAAATTGTTCTCGATGATGGGCATTCTCACTCTGTAGTGGTTGATTTGCCTCCAGAGTTGGGAACTGGGCTTGGACCTACGTCGCTTGAGGTTTGTGTTATGAGCCATGCTGGCTGCTACGTTACCATCTGTGCGTTGACTGCCATGAAAATGAGGCTTCCGCTGAAAGGGTTAACGGTTGATGTGGAAGCTGTGAAAACTGACGAGGCTGGAACGATAACTGAAGAAACTTTTAACATTGAAATTAAGGCTGACGCGCCCGAGGATAGAATCAGAAGGCTTCATGAGTTGACGGTGAAGAACTGTCCTGTTGACATACTCCTGCAGAAGGCTGGCGTTAAAATCGAGTATAACGTGAAATTTGTTAAAGAGTGAAAAAATCATGAACAAAGTATCTTTAGCTGAAGGAATAAACTGGGTTGGCGTCGTCGACTGGAACATACGGGACTTCCACGGCTACGTTACCCGAAGGGGAAGCTCCTATAACGCTTACCTCATTCAAGACGAGAAAACCGCGCTTGTAGACACCGTGAAGCACACATTTTCCAGCGAACTGCTCAGGAACATCTGTGAACTCGTAGACCCCGCGAAAATAGACTACATAATAGTCAACCATGTGGAAATGGACCATTCAAGCAGCCTGCCCATAGTCGCTAAGTACGCGAAAAACGCCACTATAATCGCTTCGCAACGTGGAAAAGACGCCATAATCGAACACTACGGCGCAGACTTCAACATCCAAACAGTGAAAACGGGCGACACGCTGAAGCTTGGAAAACGCACACTAACATTCGTTGAGGCACCTATGCTGCATTGGCCTGACAGCATGTTCACTTACATAGTTGAAGACAAAATCCTCATGCCCAACGACGCTTTCGGACAGCACCTTGCTTCTGTGCAGCGGTTCGACGACGAGGTTGACGAGCACGTGCTGATGGAGGAAGCCACTACCTACTACGCCAACATTTTAATGCCGTTGGCGCCGCTTATAACACGCAAAATCCAAGAAGTCGTGCAGATGGGCATCCCCATCGAGATGATAGCACCGAGCCACGGCATAATCTGGCGCTCAGACCCCTCCAAGATAATCAAGGCTTACGCGGACTGGAGCGCAAACGCCTCCAAAAACAAAGTAGTCATCGTCTTTGACACCATGTGGGGCAGCACCGACAAGATGGCACGCTCAATAGCCGAAGGCGTAGCCAACCAAGGCGTAGACGTAAAAGTTCTGAAGCTTCGAGCAGCAAACCGCACAGAAGCCATGACAGAAATCCTAGACGCCAAAGCCGTAGCTGTGGGTTCGCCAACACTAAACAATGGCATGTTCCCCACCATAAGCTCCTTCCTCGCCTACGCAACAGGCTTAAAGCCAAAAGGCAAATTATGGAGCTTCTTCGGCTCCTACGGTTGGGGAGGCGGCGCAGTGAAAAACATGACAGAAATGGCACAGAAAGCAGGCTTCCAAATCAACGACCAAAGCATAGAGGTAAAGTACATACCAGAAAGCGAAGACCTGAAAAAATGCTTTGAATTCGGGCAACAGATAGCCGCGAAAATCAAAGCCTAAACTTTCCTTTTTTGTCTGATTTTAGTCCTACTTTGGCTTCCCCATAAAAAGGGCCATAATCTTTTCCGAGCAGAGAACGGCTTCCGCAACCCTGAATGCGCGCCTTTTTGCGACATTTCAGGACTTTCCGCTACATTTTAAGACACAAAAAACGCCCGATTCAGCGCCTGAATAGGGAAAGGGACTCAAAACACAAACAACCAAAACGATAGAGGGGCATAGTTTTTGCTCGCGTAAAGGTTTCACCTGTTTTCAGTATTGGATTCCTTCGGTTAGTTTGAAGTCTTTCGGCATCTTTACCTGCTGAACCACGTTCACGAAGTCAGCTTTGTCGGCAAGTTCTTTCGGAGCTAACCGTCCAGTCAAGACCACACTGGTTTCTTCAGGCAAATTATCCAATAGTTCCAGCACATCCTCGATCTCGAGCAGTTTCCAGTGTGCCGCTAAGCCAATCTCGTCTAGCACGAGCAAATGCGGCTTCTTTTCCAGCAGGATTTTTCTTGCGAAATCAAGCCCTTTCTTGGCAAGCTCCCTATCAACGCTTTTAGCGCATTCAACCTCAAATTTTTCGCCCGCAAACTCCTCAGTCTTCTCTTTTTCGCCGAGCCAAGCTTCCCTGCCGAACTGGTAAATCTCGTAATACGGTGCGAGCCTGTTCTTTATGAGGTATTCACCGATGTCTTCTCGCCACTTCAAAAACTGGATAATCACCACTTTTTTGCCGTGACCCACCGAACGCA
>JAFGLT010000047.1 GCA_016927895.1 Candidatus Bathyarchaeota archaeon
ACGACGTTGCATACTGCTGTTGCTGCGGCGTCGGCTAACCCTGCGTTTTTACAGAAGACTATAGCTGCTTCTGCGTCGCCAAAGCTTAATGCGTGGCTGAAACGCCCCGAACTTGTGGCTACGCCTATGGGAAATGCTGTTAGTCTGAAGCCGAAGCGTTTGGACAGGGGCTCGTCTCCCGCGGCAACCGCTACATCAATGGGCTTGTTGGATACTGCTGAGATTTCGCCGCCGTTTTCTACAACCGCGACTTTACAGCCTGCGGCGGTCATGTCTTTTACGGCTAGGTCTGCTAGGACTCCTGCTACGGCTGCCATGGGTCCGACGTTTGCTTTTGCTGTTGCTTCCGCCATGAGTTTAGCCACTAAAGGCTCTGCGGGTGTAGCGGTTGGTTCAAGCGTGTAAAAAAAGTTGGGGTGTGCTTCACCGTATTCTTCGAGGGCTTTCCTGTTCTTTATGATTGATTGTATGGCTGTTTGGATGCCCTGTTTCTGGTCTGCGATTATTGTGCACTGGGTTTCTTTGAACTGAAAAGCTTCTTTAAACAGTTTCATTATTCGTTTTCCGTTTGCCTCTTAATGCGTGTTGTTTTCGAGTTCATGGTTGTTCTGTTTAACCGATTTTATGGCTCTTGCTGGACAGGCTTCAACGCAGGCGCTGCAGGTGCTGCCTACGCATTTCTCTTGGTCAAAGTTAACGGATTTATCTTCGGCTACGGTGATGGCTTCCACAGGGCAAATAGAAACGCATGCGCCGCAGTTGAAGCATTTGTCTTTGTCTATTTCAATGAGTTTCGGCAAGGTAACCATAGCGCCTTTTTTGCGGAAAGCTGTAACCACTGTTTCCAGCGACTCATCAGGTATGTCAACTAGGTAATCGCCACCTTTTGAAGTTACGTGAGCCGTGATTATGTTAATCGGCACTTTATGTTCAAGGATTATCTCAGCTGTTGTCGGCTTTGCCACAAGCTCCTCAGAAAGTTTGATGAGAATTTTAACCATCCCTTTTTCACCGTCCTAAAAGCTTTGAAACGTCTTCAGCAGTAACTATACCCAACACTTTCCGTTTAGCATCAATAACGGGCAACGCAGAAATGTTGTGCTGCGCCATTCTCCTCGAAGCAGCATCCAAAGGCTCATCAGGTTTAGCCGTTACAACCCGTCGTGTCATAATGTCAGCTAACGCGGTTTTGCCTTCAGCCATAGCACGCGTAATGTCCCACGAAGTTACGATTCCACCAAGTTTTTCGTCCTCATCGACCACGATTATATGGTTAACCGAACGCGTAACTATCCTCTCAGCGATGGCCCGAATATCCTCGTCCGCGTAGCATGTAACTGGCTTCTGCATCACACTGACTACAAAGGGCGTTCCCTCCGTCTGCCTCATAGACTTAAACACAGAGTCAACAGGCAAACGCTCAACAGGCGAAGTTAAGAAGAACTCGCCGTTCGCAATCCACGACTTTAATGTCCCAGCGATTTTCCGCGCAGTCTTCAAGCTTGACAGCGAACTAACTTTGATTTTCCTATCGTTAACAGTAATCGCGCCTGACTTCAACTCCTTGTAGCTAACTTGAGCCAGCTTCGGCCGGTCCTTTCGCGGAACACTGTAGTCAACAACGTTCGTGAAGATTTTCTCGTCTCTTATTGCGACCTTCTTAGCTAAACCCTCATTCAATATGGGAATAGGTATGCCTAGTCCAACGTAAAGCGTGTTCCCATACCCTGTGAAAGATGCGCCCCGCAGAAACTCGGGACTCATCTGTTTAGCATCTCCCCTGACCATGATGGTGCCGAAACTGTTCTGCGGATCATGCTGTGTTCCCTCACTGATTACGTATCCCTGAGATCCACCCAAGAAAATCCTAGTGCCGATGCCTATTGTCTCGTAGTCAGGGTCATTCATCAACGGGTTCAATTCGCCAGCACCTGAGAATGTAGCGTTACGCAACCGCGGCAACAGCTTTCCCATATACGTGTAAATCGTCTCATCACTGCCGTTCACAGCGCAATTATACCGCTGATAGCAGTTGCGGAAGTTAAGCAGGTAAAACTGGTTCAGGTCATCCTTAGTCAAGCGGGTTTTAACCTGCGTCCGCGGGTAGCAGTCGGTGCCGTAAGCCGTAGCTTTCAATTCCACTTCTTTGCCACTGACAAGGTCCTCAATAACGTGCCCACCACCATACTCTAAACGCTGCCGCTCCGACATGGAAGTAGCTCCAATGTAAAGGTCTACGGCGGCGCCGGGATGACAAATCGGCACATCGTTAATCCAAGCCTTCTCAATTTTTATTGGCGGGTCTGAATGCCCAACGTTTATGATGGCGCCTGAAGAACACATCGCTCCAAAAGTTCCAGTTGTTACAACGTCTACTTCTCGGAAAGCAACTTCGACGCCGCTGCTTTCAACGAGTCTTTTCATTTCTTCAGCGGTTAAAACTTGGGCATCGCCCTTTCTAATTTTCTCGTTTATTTCGTCGATTGTTCGGGTATTATTTTTGGTTTTTAGTTTCGTTTACCTCCAACCAGTAACCAACCGAATGGCATAAACGCGTATTAATACCTTTTGGAAGTTTCCATATGTGTAGGCTATACGTATAGGAAGTTTCACCAAAGCTTCCACGGCAGCTCGTCCATGTACTCATTCAAAGAACGAATATAGTTACCGTTACGACCTCTCTTTTTTAACACCCGCACAAGAGCAGAAGCCAACTCCAAATTCGTAATCACTGGAACATTGAATTCTACCGCTTGCCGCCGGATAATGTAGCCGTCGGTCAAGACATCCGAGTAGTTTCTACTCTTGTTTCCCATTGGAACATTTATGACCAAATCTATCTGTTGGTTTTGAAGATAATCAAGAATGTTGGGGTTTGAACCAGACTCTTTAACTTTACTCAACACGGCCACACTGTCTATTCCATAGGCTTGAAGCACCTCAGCCGTATGTTCAGTAGCGTAAATTGTGAAATCCATCTCTTCAAACGCCTTCGCCAAAGGAACAACCCTTCTTTTCGGTTCTTCACCG
Source organism: Candidatus Bathyarchaeota archaeon (assembly GCA_016927895.1). Classification (GTDB taxonomy): domain Archaea; phylum Thermoproteota; class Bathyarchaeia; order Bathyarchaeales; family Bathycorpusculaceae; genus SG8-32-3. Next base: position 3,031 of record JAFGLT010000047.1, read on the forward strand.
CCAACCGTTATAAGCACTGAACCACCCAGGGGTGGAATACGGAACTCGGCAGACTGCAAAGCCTTCGAGAACGCGTCATCGAAGTTCTCGCCTAAACATGCTACTTCGCCTGTGCTCAGCATTTCGACCCCTAAAACGGGGTCAGCCCCGCTTAAACGCATAAAACTGAACTGGGGCACTTTCACGCCGAAATGATTTGGAAGTGGCAAACCACACGTCTTAAGCACTTCTTCAAACTTCTTGCCAAGCATCGCCAACGTGGCAAGCTCAATCAGGTTTACACCCCGCGTTTTACTCACAAAAGGCATCGACCGCGAAGCACGCAAGTTACATTCGATAACTGAAACTTCTCCGTCTTTCACAAGATACTGGATGTTGTAGGGCCCCTTGATTTTCAGAGCTTTCACAATTTTCTCCGTTGCATCTTCAATTTTCTTCTGAACATCTTTGGGAAGCGTATGAGGCGGAATACTCATGGTGGCGTCGCCGCTGTGAACACCCGCGTTTTCCACATGTTCCATTATGGAGCCGATAAAGCAGGTTTCGCCGTCGTAAACGCCGTCCACCTCAACCTCTTTGGCTTTATTCACGAACTTTGAGATTACCACTGGCTGGTCTCGAGAGACCTTCGCCGCCAATTTTAGAAAGTTCTCCAACGCAGTCTCGTTGTACGCCACACGCATTGCGCTGCCGGACAGCACATAACTGGGGCGCACAATAACGGGGTAACCGATTGTCTCCGCGAACCGTTTAGCAGCGTTTATAGATTTCAGTTTGCTCCATCTCGGCTGAGGAATGCCCAACTCATCCAAGAGCGCACTGAACTTTGACCGGTCCTCGGCTGTGTCGATGTCCTCTGCTGAAGTGCCGAGCAACTTCACGCCGGAATTTGCCAGTTTCAAAGCCAAATTGTTTGGAATCTGACCGCCGACGCTGGCGATTACGCCTAACGGATTTTCCTTCTCATAGATGTCCAAAATGCGCTCGGTGGTTAATTCTTCGAAGTATAGTTTATCGGAGACATCGTAGTCGGTTGAGACGGTTTCAGGGTTATAGTTGACCATTATGGCTTCTTGGATGTTGTTCTTCTTAAGCGCCCAAATCGTGTTGACACCGCACCAGTCGAACTCTACGCTTGAGCCGATTCTGAAGACCCCAGAGCCTAACACGACAACTTTGCTTTTGTCGCTGCTTAGGTCGATGTCGTCTTCGTCTCCGCCGTAAGTCAAGTACAAGTAGTTAGTTTTAGCTGGCCACTCCGCCGCCAGCGTGTCAATCTGCTTTATCACTGGAATAATATTCGCGTCTTTTCTGAATTTCCGTATAGCCGACTCGCTAGCTTTTTGGCAGATAGCGATTTGCTCATCGGAGAAGCCTATGCGCTTCGCTTCTCTCACAATCTCTGCTGCGTCTCTATCGGCAAGGTCCAAGGTGCAGAGTTGACTTTCCATGTCAACGATGTTCTTGATTTTATAGAGGAAGAACGGGTCAACACCACTCAAATGATAGATTTCCTCGATGGAAATGCCCATTTTCAAGGCTTTAACTATCTTGTAAAGTCGCTCATCAGTCGGGTTAGCCAGCACATCTTTAATTTTCTCGGCTGATTCAGTTTCCGAATCATCTTCGTTACACACCAACCCCTTTCTGCCGATATCTAACATCCGCACCGCTTTCTGTAACGCTTCCTCCATGCATCGCCCAATAGCCATAACTTCGCCTACGGAACGCATCTGGGGTCCTACGTGACGATCTGCCTTCTTGAATTTCTGCAGGTCCCATCTGGGAATTTTGATTGTAACGTAGTCCAAGGCTGGTTCGAAACATGCCGTTGTGACTTCGGTTACTTTGTTTATCAGTTCTGGAAGAAGATAGCCAATAGACAGTTTAGTGGCGATGTACGCCAAGGGGTAGCCTGTTACTTTGCTTGCGAGCGCAGAGCTTCTTGACATGCGCGAGTTGACTTCTATAACGCGGAATTCTTCAGACTTCGGGTGTGCAGCCCATTGTATGTTGCATTCGCCGATGATACCTAAACTTCGTATGGCTTTTATTGCTGCCGACCGCATAAGGTGATATTCGCGGTTTGACAGCGTCTGAGAAGGAGCAATAACGATTGAGTCGCCCGTGTGAACACCCATCGGGTCCAAGTTTTCCATGTTACAGACAATCAGGCAGTTGTCCGCGTAGTCACGCATGACTTCGTACTCAAGTTCCTTCCAGTGACCCACATACTCCTCCACTAGCACTTGGGTTATTCTGCTCTGAGCCAAACCACGTGTAACTATTTCTCGTAATTCCCAAGCGTTGCGAGCTACACCCGCACCTTTGCCGCCGAGAGTATACGCCACTCGGACTATAACAGGGTAGCCTATCTGGTTGGCAATTTCCAAGGCGTCCCCAACGGTTGTGGCAGCCTTGCTTTTCAACGGGGGAACAGCAGCTTTAAGCATCACTTGTCTAAAGCGCTCTCGGTCCCCTGTGTCTTCGATAGCTTCAACAGGCGTTCCCAGCACTTTCACGTTGTATTTTTCCAAGATGCCGGTTTTTGCGAGTTCAATGCCGCAGTTGAGCGCTGTTTGCCCTCCGAAACCTAACAAGATGCCGTCGGGCTTTTCTTTCTGGATTACTTTTTCCACGTACTCAGGCGTTACGGGGAGAAGGTACACTTTCCCTGACAGGCGAGGGTCAGTTTGTATGGTAGCTATGTTCGGGTTGATAAGAACAGTTTCGATGCTCTCTTCCCGCAGGGCTTTAAGGCACTGGCTACCTGAATAATCGAACTCGGCGGCTTCACCGATTTTTATGGCGCCGCTTCCCAGCACCAGAACTTTCTTTATCCACTCGAACCTCGGCATTTCTAGGCAGCCTCCAACATTTTTGCGAATGTATCAAAGAGGAAACCGGTGTCGTAAGGTCCAGGTGAAGCTTCGGGATGCCACTGCACCGCAAAAACTGGTTTGGTCTTGTGTTTGACGCCTTCAACGGTCTTGTCGTTTGGGTTAATGAACCAAGCTTCTAAAGGCGTTTTCTTGATGGATTCGTTTGCGATGGCGTAACCGTGATTCTGAGTTGTGATGTAGCAACGGTTGGTCTTCAAGTCAAGAGCAGGCTGGTTCTGGGAACGATGACCATACTTCAGCTTGTAAGTGTCTCCGCCTAAGGCTAAAGTCAATATTTGGGCGCCGAGGCAAATTCCCATCAGGGGGACTTTTTCAACGATTTCCCTGACGGCGTCTATTGTCTTGTCGCATTTTTTCGGGTCTCCAGGACCGTTGCTCAGGAAAACTCCGCTTGGCTTGTACTCCATGATTTCTTTCGCGGAGAAATCGTATGGAACGCGTATCACGCTTATTCCGCGTTTCAACAGGTTCCGGATGATATTGTATTTTACTCCGCAGTCGATTAGAACGACAGTGTGTTTCCCGTCAACCTTGTAGTGAACAGGCTCTTTCACGGAAACTTGCTGCGCCAAATCAGTGAGGTTAGGGTCAGGTATGTTTTTCGCTTCTGTCAAAAGCTGATCCAAGTCTGGTTCGTCCCCGACCTCGCATACCTTCAGGATTCCAAGCATCACACCGTGTGCCCTAAGCTTCTTTGTAAGATGTCTCGTGTCTACGCCGTAGATTCCCGGTATGCCCTCGTCGGACAGCCACTTGTTCAGGGTTCTTGTTGAAGCCCAATGATATGGGTTATGGCACAGTTCATGGATAACGAGACCCTGTACTTGAATGCGGTCTGACTCGAAATAAAGGGGGACGCCGAAGTTTAGGTCATAAGGCGGCACGCCGTAGTTGCCCACAAGCGGGTAAGTTAAGGTTAGAACTTGACCCTTGTATGATGGGTCTGTGAGTGCTTCGGGGTAGCCAACCATGGATGTTGAGAAAACTACTTCGCCCGAGGTTTTCTTTGACGAGCCAAAGCCTTTACCGACGAAGAAGGCGCCGTCTTCTAAAATCAGAATCGCTTTTTTGCTTTTTTTGATGGAATTAAGTTCTGGGACCAAAGCCCTATACTACCTATAATTTTGTGTTTTTAAGTTTTATGTTTTCGCTGGAGTTCACGGGAAAATATGACTGGACAGCAATTTTCAGGTTATTTTCAGCTTCTTCAAGCTTCTTGTCCGTCTGAATTATATCGGATTTTGTTGAAAACCATTTTTTCTTCCATACATCTAACGCTTTTTTAACCTCTGCCGGTGCGGGTCCACCCTTGACGTTGCAGGCTTCAACCAAAGCAAGCGGGTCTGCGAGCGCTTTCAGGTCTTTAGCCTTAACTGCTAACTCGATGCCCTCAGCTTCCTCAGCCGTTTTCTGCAACATCGCTGACGTAGCATCTGCGAAAGTCAGTTTTGCCTCTATCAACGATTTGACGAAAGCGCCAACTATCTTGTGCGCAGTTCGGAACGGAACATCATATTCCCTAACAAGTACATTAGCCAGCTCGGTTGCAGCCACAAAACTTGCATTTGCTTTTCCCGAGACATCAGCAGTTACTTTCAGTTTAGGAAGCAGCTTGTGGAACATGTCCAACGAATCATTCACATTTTCCATGGATGCCCATAGTTTAGGTGTAATCTCCTGAAAGTCAAGATTATACGTGGACGGTAAACTCTTCACCGCAGCAGATGACGCCACAAAATCGCCCAATACGTGGCTGGCTCTTGCACGGATAACCTCCAAGACCTCAGCGTTCTTCTTTTGAGGCATTATGCTACTTGTGCTGGTGAACTCGTCTGGAAGCTCCACTACCCCGAAGTCGGGTGAACTCCAGATTATGAGGTCTTCAGCAAAGCGACTCAAGTTTACAGCTATAAGCGTGAGAACCGCCAGAGTTTCAGTTATGAAGTCACGGCTACCTACAGCATCAACAGAGTTTTCCGCTAAACCGTCGAAGCCTAAAAGCTCTGCGGTTCGGTCGCGATTTATGGGGAAGCTTGTTGTAGCTAGGGCTCCTGCGCCAAGCGGGCAAAGATTAACTCTTGAATACGCGCTTTGGAGCCTTTGCAGGTCGCGTTCTAACGCAGCGTAATGTGACAGAAGATAATGCGCGAAGGTTACTGGCTGCGCAGGCTGCAGGTGAGTGTACTCCAATATGACAGTGTTCACGTGTTCCTCCGCAACTTCAACTAAGTGGTCTTGCAAATGAGATACAGCGCGCATCAAACTAAGCAGTTCTTTTCGCAACTCCATGCGGATGGCTGTGGCAACTTGGTCGTTTCTACTCTTGGCGATGTGCAAGTTTCCGCCTGCCGTTTCGCCTGCTTCTTTAAATACGGCTTCTTCCACAGCCATGTGAACATCTTCAGCTGAAGCATCCAGCTCAGTGCTGGAGAACTTGGAGAGGGCTTGCAGAAGCTTGGCGGCTTCGGACTTTTTGATAATTTTCTGTTCTGTTAACATGACTACGTGAGCCTTGTTGATGTCAACCACAGCTTTCGCTAGTCTCACATCATCTTTCATTGAAGAAGTGAACTTGGCAACGTCTTCCCGCACTGGTGATAGTCGTCCGCCCCGCAACAGTTTCGACATTTACTCGCCGCCCTTAGCTGTTTTTTTCTCCTTAGCTTTCCGTTTCAGCACGTTGTGCATTCTTGTTTGCAGGCCCCAAAGTTGTATGAAGCCTTCAGAGTACGCCTGGTTAAAGCCTGTTTTGATGTTGTAGTTCACTAAGTTCTGGTCGTAAAGCGACATCGGAGATGAGCGCCCCACAACATGGAGACTACCCTTGTACAGTTTCAAGCGCACTTCGCCAGTGACGTTTTCCTGACTTTTATTTATGAAGGCTTCAAGGTCTTCCCGCAACGGGTCCAGCCATAAGCCTGCGTACGCCAAAAAGGTCCATTGGGCGTCGATTTGTTGTTTAAACAACACTTCATGCCGCGTCATGACCATTTTCTCCAAGTCTTTATGGGCTTCAAGCAGGACAGTTGCGGCTGGGCACTCGTAAATTTCTCTGGATTTGATGCCCACCATGCGGTCTTCGATGTGGTCTATGCGGCCAACCCCGTATTTTCCCGCGGTCTTGTTCAATTTTTCAATAAGTGTAAGAGGAGCCAAAGCTTCATTATTTAGGGCTACAGGGATTCCTTCCTTGAAGTTTATGGTTACGTATTCAGGCGTGTCAGGCGCTTTTTCAGGCGCAGTGGTCCATTCAAAAGCGTCTTCCGGAGGTTCTCTGCTGGCGTCTTCTAGAACGCCGCATTCAATTGATCTGCCCCAAATGCTTTGATCTATGCTGTACTTCTTTGCTGCTGTAGAAACTGAGATCCCGTTTGCTTTTGCGTACTCGATTTCTTCGTCTCTCGTCATGCTCCATTCTCTGACTGGAGCAATTATCTTCAGGTCGGGCGCCAAAGCACCGATTGAGATGTCGAAGCGTACTTGGTCGTTGCCTTTGCCTGTGCAACCGTGGGCTAAGGCTGTGGCACCTTCTTTCACTGCAATCTCCGCCATTTTTGAGACGATAAGCGGGCGAGACAGAGTTGTGCTTATGGGGTATTTTCCTTCGTAAAGAGCGTTTGCTTTTATGGCTGGGAAAATGTAGTCTGTGGCAAACTCTTCTTTAGCGTCTATTGAGTAGTGCTTTAAGACGCCGAGTTTGTTGGCTTTTTCCTCTACTTCCGCCAAGTCTTCTGGTTGACCGACGTTAACGGTTGCAGTTATGACTTCGGCGTCGTATTTTTCTTGAAGCCACTTAATCATCACAGACGTGTCTAGTCCGCCTGAGTATGCTAGCACGATTTTTTCTGTCGTTTTATGCTCCCTCCGTTTTTGAAGTAAATTTATTCCCCTTACCTCAGGGGCGAGATTTTTAAACGTTGCGACTTTTTTGTTACATGATAAGCTTTAAATGTCCTATTTGATACATTTGTGCATCATGACGATTGCCCAAAACGTGAGAAGCCACCTGCGAAACAAGCCGTACCTGCTGGAAGCCTTGGAAAAAGGTATAGTTAACCTCAGCGAACTGTCCAGACAGATCCAGGAAGAACTAAGAATAGAGAATATGAGCGCTGTAAAAGCCGCTTTGCGCCGTTTTTCAGAAGAACTGCAAAAGCACAAGCAAAAAAGAGAGGAAAAAGTCCTGCAAGTGCTAAAGCGAAGTGCTATGGCAGTCTATGACAGAAAAGCCGTGGTTATAACAACCCAGGAGATAGACACGAAAAGTGGAATGAAAGTTGACTTGCTAGGCAAAGTTGTTTACCTGCTTGATAGAAGCGACATGCCCGAAAGAGTCACCGCACTAGTTAAACACGATAACTGCACAATGATAGTCATGCACTCCCCGGAGGAACTTGAAGCCACACCGGGAGTAGTTGCCTTTCTAACGACGCTACTATCAGAGCAAAACGTGAACATTATAGAGTTCATTTCCTGCTGGACTGAAACAATAATCGTGGTGGAGAAAAAAGACAGCCTCAAAGCTTACGAAGTTCTATCTAACCTAGTAGGCTGATGTGGATGTATTGCTTGAAACTTGAAAAAAGCAGCAATATTATTAATACTTACAGTTTGATACTGTTTGCTGATTGGGCAACCAGCCAAGGCTGCAATATCACGGCAATCTAGCTTAATGGAGTTGGAAGGATGGCGTATCAAAAATGCATCAAATGCGGAAGCGAATACGGAATAGACGAGATTGTTTACTTTTGCAAGAAGTGCGAAGACATACTTGAAATAAAATTCGAACAAGGTGAACTAGCTGAAGCACTCAAAGACAGAAAGTGGCGAAATACGCCGCTCTCGGTGTGGCGCTACCGACCCTTCATGCCCGTAAGTGTCACCACAAAAATAGTTACCTTAAACGAGGGCGGCACAGGTTTCCATTCATGTAAAAACCTAGCAAAGCATGTGGGGCTGAGGGAACTTTACGTTAAAAATGAAGGGGAAAACCCCACGGGCTCGTTCAAGGACAGAGGCATGACTGTTGGAGTCACGAAAGCCGTGGAACTCGGAGTCAAGTCCGTCATCTGCGCCTCTACAGGCAACACTTCAGCCTCTTTAGCCGCGTACGCCGCCAAGGCTGGCTTACAGTGCGCCGTGCTCATTCCCTCAGGTAAAATCGCATATGGAAAACTATCGCAAGCCATGATTTACGGCGCGAAAGTCATTCAGGTGCGAGGAAACTTTGACGAATCCTTGGATGCGGTGCTGAAGCTTTCCGAGAAACACCGAAGCATTTACCTTCTTAACTCCATTAACCCGTTCAGAATTGAAGGACAGAAATCGCTCGGCTACGAAATCTGCGACCAACTGAACCAAGAAGCACCAGACAGGATTATAGTACCAGTTGGCAACGCGGGGAATATAAGCGCCATATGGAAAGGCTTCAGCGAGTTTAACGAGCTTGACCTCATAAAAACGCTTCCGAAGATGACTGGTATACAAGCATCTGGTTCAGCCCCAATAGCGCACGCGATTAAAAACGGAAGCGAAACCATTGTGCCAGTCGCGGCGCCTGAAACCGTTGCAACCGCCATCAGAATTGGCGCGCCTGTAAGCTGGAAGAAAGCATTGAATGCAATTCGCGATTCGGGTGGAACAGCTGAGACCGTGACTGACGATGAGATTTTAAATGCTCAGAAGCTGCTGGCGAGGGTTGAGGGATTATTTGTTGAGCCTGCAAGCGCTTCGTCAATTGCGGGTTTGATAAAGCTGGTTGAAAACGGAGTTATAGACAGGGATGAGCGTATTGTTTGTGTTACCACTGGGCATGGGCTTAAAGACCCTGATACGGCGGTTAAGATGAGTGAGAAGCCAGTGGAAGTTGACGCGGAAATATCAGCTATAGAAGAAGCTTTAGGCTTAAAGAAACAAGTAGCAATTATGGCGCGGTGAAAGCAATATGAGAATTATCTTGGTTGGCTTTGGCGTAGTCGGAAAGGGCGTGGCCACCATACTTGCTCGCAGATATGCGGAAAAGGTTAAGGATTACGGGTTTAACCCAAAAATCGTTGCCATCGCCGACATAGACGGCGCGGTTATAAATCCAAGAGGGTTAAACCCTGAAAAGCTGGAAGAAATCAAGCAACGGGGTTATCCAATATCTGCAGACCCCGATTTTGGACACCCGGGAATTTCAGCGTTGGATGTTATTGAGTCG
>JAFGLT010000048.1 GCA_016927895.1 Candidatus Bathyarchaeota archaeon
CAACTTCGTCGAGGCGGTTGTCGCTTGAGTAATAGTAGAATGCGCGTTTTTGCCTGTGGTCAAACACGATTCCATCGTTGAAAAATCCCAGTTGGGCATCTGGAAAGTTCAGTTCGTCGCGGGTTTTTTGAGGGAGTTTTTCCCAGTAGCGAACTGCGTCGTAAGAGATGTAGCCGACTGCGCCGCCGACAAATCTGAAGTTGCTGTTGAGAACAGTTTTGGCTTTTACGAGTTTTGCGATGTTGTGCAGGGGGTCGCTTGTTTTTTCAGTTATGGTTTCGCCTGTTTTTTCGTTGCGGATTTCTGTGTTGCCTTTCTTTACTTGGATGGTTAGGTTGGGGGAAAAGCCTATGAACGAGTATTGCGCCAGTTTTTTTGGGCCTTCGATGGATTCGAGGAGGTAGGCGGTTTCATAACGTTTTTGAAGTTTGGAGAAGATTTCGAGGGGCGATTTGTTAAAAGGGAACCTTTTGTAGGTTAGTTTATGAGCATTAAGTAGCGATTGTGATTGTTCGGAGCCAAATACGATACCTCATTATAGCACCTTCTAAGGTTCTGAATCCTACCGTAATGCATTATTTAAGGCTTTTGTGAACAAAAATGTACATTAACCTTTCTCTGCCATGGCCAAACAGCTGTCCAGCCAACCCAAATAGTCTTCGGAGCCTTCAACAATTGGAAGCGCAATGATTTCCGGCACTTCATAACTATGCAAAGCCTTCACCATTTCCACTAGCTTCTCAAACAAGTCTTTACGTGACTTCATGAAAACCAGGTATTCTTCAGCCTTCTCAATCTTTCCAGACCAGCGGAAAAGCGAGGAAACTGGACCTGTTATGTTGGCGCAGGCAATAAGCTGTTCCTTGAGAAGACGCTGTGCGATGTTTTCTGCTTCCTGCTTGCTTGCTGTTGTAACTAGCACGATAATATAGGTGTTCTGCAAATGTCTCACTCGCAACTTAAAGCTATGCGCGTCTTTTCTAAAAACTTTTGTTGGCTCTGCATTGTCCCAGTTGAGTACGCATCAACACATTTAAGGTTCCATTTGATAATAGAAAGGCGTAGCCGAGGTGAACTTTGCTTGATGGAGGAACAACTGAAAGTTTTAAAGGTTATGAGCGAGGTTACCCGCCGCGTAGACATGAACACTTTCGCTCAGATGGTCGGCTTAAACACAAGCCAAACTGTACAACGCATGCAAGATCTTGTTAACTCAGGCTTCATCAAGAAGGTGGGTGGTGGATACGGTATAACAGAAAAAGGCCAAATAATCCTCAAAGCCATAAAGCCACTTCCAAAAGAAAACGCATTTCACTTTTACACGGGATTCGGGCAACCCACCGGCTTCTCAGCAGAAAGTCTTAAAGACTTCTACGAAATTGTCAAACGCGTAGCTCCAGAATCACTGGATTTCCATCTTTACCGCGCCGATTTCGAAAACTGGATTAAAGCCACATTAAAAGACTCCATTTTAACCGAAGAGCTTGCCAACCTTAAAGTCGAAGCACTGAAAGGAGAAGAGCTTAGACAAAGAATCCTAAAAGCAATCGCAGCAAGATACGGTTTTTAGCTTAATTACGCGAGATGTTGCGTCTAAAGTTTTTGCTCTTTTTCTTTCTTTAGTTGAGTCCACCACGCAGGCACTTTGGCGGTTTCAGCGTTATCCCATGAGTCAAAGGGTTTTATGTCGAGAACAGGGGTTCCGTCAAACGCGTCGAGACCACGAACCGTTAAAACGTTGGCTTCAACCTTGACAAGCTCAACCAGCGTTAACCCAACCGGATTTGGGCGAAGCATAGTCCGTGTGGCAAAAACACCCAGCAGCGGCAGGTCTTTTCTGCCTTGAGGGTGAACCTTCAAGGTCTTACGTTGGCTCTCCGAAATTTCATTCAGCACAAAAAGCACAAATAAATGGGAAAAGCCATCAACCCCATTTAACGCTGTAGTTAACTCTTTGCGTATGACAACTTGTGAGGTTCGAGTTTTGTCTCTAACTTCGTTGCCGATGGCTGTTGTCCTGATAACGCCTATGGGTTTCAAAATGATTTCTTGTTTGGCAGACATGGTGTTATCCACTCAGCGTTTGAATCCGCGTGAAACTATATAAGCATTAGACGGTTCGAATACTTTTCACTTTGACTTTTCGATTTCACGTATTTAATATGGAGAAAACTGTGCAAGAGTGACTGAAACTTTATGTAGTTGATATGGACTTTTTGGGTATCTGTATGCGTAGGGCATTTATTGAATTGGTGCCCGAGGTGAAGTGGAGTGACGGAGACATCAACCTCCAGAAAGCCAATAAAAGCGTCCGAGATTGACCCGAAGTTCAAGTATGAACTGTCGAGGATGCCCGGCGGAGAAAAGCTTCTCAGGTGTTTTCAGTGCGGAACATGCACCAGTGACTGTCCAGTGGCAAGATTCAGTGACGCTTACAGGCCACGTAGAATAATTCGTATGGCTCAACTTGGCTTGAAAGAACGTGTTCTCAACAGTGAAACTTTATGGTTGTGTGCTGCATGCTTCACTTGCACAGATCGCTGTCCTCAAGGCGTGGAAGTCGCAAGTGTCATCCGCGTGCTGAGAAACCTAGCGGCTGAGAAAGGTATTGTGCCCCAAGTTTTCAAAGACCAAGCTGCGTGCATACTTGATTCAGGTTACGCTTACAAGATTCCAGAGTTAAGAATAAAGAAACGGGTAACTCTAGGGTTGCCGCCGCTTCCAACAAGCAATCCTGAAAGCATATGCAAAGCCCTGAAAGGCGTCAAATTCATAGAAACCACTGGAAAGGAGGGGGAAAAGAGTGAGCAGTAAATATCTGATTTTCCTCGGCTGTGCAATTCCCTACCGCGTGGCATCCTACGAAATTTCAGCCCGCAAAGTCCTTGCCAAGCTTGGCGTGGAACTGGTTGAGATGCCTGAGTTCAACTGTTGTGGTCTTCCGTTAGATCCAGTGAGCCACGAAACCATGCTCATACTTGCAGCAAGAAACCTTGCGTTAGCCGAACAGACAGGCTTGAACATTCTCACTCTATGCCCAGGATGCGCTGGTACCCTGAAGAAAGTTAACAAGATTTTAAAGGAAGATAAGGCATTAAGAGAACAAATCAACGGTCACCTGAAAGAATCAGGGTTGGAGTTTAAAGGGACTGTGGAAACCAAACATATAGTGCAGGTGCTTACGGAGGATGTGGGCTTGGAGAAAATAAAGGAAGCTGTAGTTAACCCGCTTACTATGCTTAAGGTTGCTGAGCACGTTGGCTGTCATCTGCTGAGGCCGAGAGACATTATAGGTTTTGACGAACCTGAAGATCCGCAAACCCTGAAAAAGCTCATTGAAGCAACAGGCGCCACATGCTTAGACTACGTTGACGAGACAGAATGCTGCGGCGCGCCAAGCGTAGGCGTAAGCGACAAAGTCGCGTTGCAGCTTGCCCGAGACAAATTCAACCACGTAAAAGCGGTGGAAGCGCAAGCCTTAATTACGATTTGCCCGTTTTGCCACATAATGTTCGACACAAATGAGTTGCGCATAGAGCGAATGTTCAGCGAAACCTACGGAATACCTGTTTTGCATTACCCGCAGCTGCTCGGGTTAGCTATGGGTATGACTCCTGAGGAACTTGCTTTCAACGAACTCAGAGTCGACACCTCAAAAATGTTACAAGTACTAAAAGGAGTAAATTAAAAATGAGTAAAAACAAGCTGAAAATAGCCTTTTACTGGGCTGCAAGTTGCGGCGGCTGTGAAATAGCCGTTTTAGACATTAACGAGAAAATCCTTGACTTAGTGCAAATAGCCGACATCGTGTTCTGGCCCGTCGCCATGGACATCAAATACAAAGACGTGGAAAACATGCCTGACAAGTACATTGACATCACATTCTTCAACGGGTCGATCCGAAACTCTGAACAAGAGCACATGGCCAAACTACTGCGCCAAAAATCAAAAACACTGGTTGCCTTCGGCTCCTGCGCCCACGAAGGCTGCATACCAGGCTTAGCCAACCTGCACGACAGCAAAGAAATCCTCGACTACGTTTACCTGCAACAAAAAGGACTTGTAAACCCAGCGGGAAACATCCCCACACCCGAAACAAAAGTGAAAGAAGGCACACTAGAGATCCCCCAGTTCTACGACACCGTGAAAACTTTAGCGCAAACAGTGGACGTAGACTATTACCTACCGGGCTGTCCACCACCAGTCGCGCTTATAACCAACGCAATAGATGCAATCGCAAAGAACGAGTTGCCTCCGAAAGGCTCAGTTCTGGCACCGCCAAAAGCTGTGTGCGACGAGTGCCCCAGAACAAGAGAAAACAAGAAAATCACAAAGCTCTACCGGGTATACGAGAAAGCGCCTGACCCAGAAAAATGCTTGCTTGAACAAGGCATACTCTGCATGGGTCCAGCCACTCGCAGCGGCTGCGGTGCTCAATGCCTGAAGGTTGACATGCCTTGCACGGGATGTGGTGGGCCTGGTCCAAACATGCCGGAACTAGGTGCTGGAATGATATCCGCTTTAGCATCTATACTCGGATATGACGAAAAGGATTTGTCCCCTGAGGCTGTTGAAAAGTTGATGAGCCAGATAGTAGACCCTGTTGGCACGTTCTACATGTACTCTTTACCCGCTTCAATTCTTAAAAGAAAGGTGATGAAAAAATGAAAGAAATAAGCATAAATCCAATTACGCGACTTGAAGGTCACGGAGCCATTTCCATCTTCCTCAACGACGAAGGCGAAGTGGAAAACGCATACCTGAAAATCCCTGAACTCAGAGGATTCGAGAAATTCTGTGAGGGAAGACGCGCTGAACTCATGGCTCAGCTCACAACAAGAATATGTGGAGTCTGCCCGGTTGCGCACCACTTTGCGTCAGCCAAAGCTTTAGACGCCGCGTTCAATGTTGACCCACCATCAGCCGCGAAGAAACTCAGAGAACTCATGTACCAAGGATACATAATCTACGATCACATATTGCACTTCTACTATTTGGGCGGACCCGACTTCGTAGTTGGTCCTGACGCGCCCCCCGAAAAACGCAACATCTTAGGCGTAATAGAAAAAGCAGGCTTGGACGTAGGAAAAGAAGTCATTAAGCACAGAGCCTATGGACAGAAGATAACTGCGATTATAGGCGGCAAAGCTACGCACCCAGTATGCGCCTTGCCCGGCGGCATATCCAAAGCGTTAAGCGAAGAGGACAGACAGGAAATCGAAAAGATGGCTACTTCTTCTGTTGAGTTCGCCAAGTTCAGCTTGAAGCTTTTCCATGACATAGTGCTGGGAAACAGCGCGTACCTTGACTTGATCAAGAGCGACGCTTACACTATGAAGACGTACTATATGGGTCAAGTGGACGCTAACAACAAGGTGAACTTCTACGACGGAAAAATCAGGGTAACCGACCCGAACGGCAGTGAATTCTTAAAATTCGAAGCGAAAGAATACTTAACCCACATCGGAGAACACGTGGAACCCTGGACTTACTCCAAGTTTCCGTTCCTGAAAAAAGTCGGCTGGAAAGGCGAATTCTACGGCAAAGACAACGGAGTCTACCGTGTTGGCCCACTCGGGCGGTTGAACGCTGCTGAAGGCATGGCTACGCCGCTGGCTCAAGCAGAATACGAGGTGATGTACAAGACCTTAGGCAGACCGGTGCACGGGACTTTGGCTTTCCACTGGGCACGTTTAATTGAGCTGCTTTACGCTGCTGAACGCGCAGTTGAGCTGGCCAAAGACCCTGAAATCACAAGCAAAAACGTACGCAACAAACCTGGCGAGCCAGGTGAAGGCGTCGGCGTGGTTGAAGCAGCAAGAGGAACACTGTACCACCATTACGTGCTGGACGAGAAAGCGCTGGTTAAGAACGTGAACATGATTGTGGCTACCACAAACAATTACCCCGCTATCTGCATGTCAATACGCGACGCGGCTAAAGGGTTGATACACAACGGCAAGTTTGACCAAGGTGTGCTTAACAAAGTTGAGATGGCTTTCAGAGCTTATGACCCATGCTTCGCATGTGCAACCCACCTCGCAGTTGGGCAGATGCCGCTAAACGTTAAGGTTTACGACAGCCAGAAAAACCTGTTACAAACCTTCCAGCGGTAAACCTTTTCTTTACTTCTTCTCAATTCTATTTTTTGCTGGCGTTTCAACTTGATTAAAAGAAATTATAACATTCAAGATGCATTGGAAGAGTGGTTTACAGACGCAGATAAGGTGGTAATAGCGGGCATTGGAAACCCTATCCGCAGGGATGATTTTGTAGGCGTAAAAATCGTTCAGGATTTAGAGGGCAAAGTTTCAGATAAAGTCAGTTTGCTTGAGTGCGAGACTGTCCCCGAAAGCTTCATGCAGGAAATAGCAGACATTAACCCAAGCCACGTGCTCCTTGTCGACGCGGCGATTCTTGGGCTCAAACCCGGAGAGACACGGCTTGTCTTTCCAGAACAGGTAACGGATTTTCCAGCCATAACAACTCACGTTTTGCCCCTGCGCATCTTCTGCGAGTTTATAACGAAAATGACGGAAGCGAAAATCGCTTTGTTGCTGATTGAGCCTGAGAACACAGAGTTCGGGGAAGGCTTGACGCAGGCAGTGCAAGCTGCTGCTGAGAAAGTTGTAGTTATGTTGCGAAAACTTTTGCGAAAAACGGGTTAAAGAAAGAAGTACAAAAAAATCTTCTTTTTGCTTACTTCTTTTTCTTTGCTTCTTGGAAGAGTTTCTTTACTGCGCTGATTCTTGCTTTCTGCGCTAGCACATCGCTTGTTACCAGTGTTAATGCTTCTTCTGGGCACCATTTGATGCATTGTGGTCCATCGGCTTCGTCTTTGCATAGATCACAGACGTGGACGACTTTGGTTTCTGGATGCAACATTATTGCGCCGTAGTCGCATGCTTCGATGCACCATCCGCAGCCGTTACACTTGTCCACGTCCAATATTATGGTGCCTGTTTCCTCTGACTGAGTTAAAGCGTCTCGTGGGCATGCAGCAACGCATGGTGGGTCTTCGCAACGTCTGCAGGTGACAGCCATGTTGGCTAGTTGGTTTACGCGCACTACACGTATGCGTGATTTTAGCGGGTTGAAGCCTTTCTCTTTTGTCCATGAGCATATGTACTCGCAGATTTGGCAGCCTACGCATTTTTCGGGGTCTGCTGAAACGAATTTTCGTTCATGAATCTTCACCATCTCTGCTTAAGCCTCCTGTTTCCCTTTGACAATTTTCGTTAAGCCTTCCATGCCTAGCTCTTTAAGCGTCGCTGCTGTGGGAACGCCTTCCAGCGTCCATCCGCGAGACGTATAGTAGTCGTCTAGAAGCAGGTCCAGTTCTTCCTGTGTTACCACAGCGCCTTTCACTGGTCCCTCGTCTGGGATAGGCATGTTCATGGCTTTCCATGGTAACGTGTCGTCTTTTCTGCCTAAGCCTTCTCGGATGTTGATTAGTCTGGCAACCGTGTTTATTCTGGCGCCTGATTTGTCCAGTTCTTCACCAGTCATGTCGATGCCTGTCACTAAGCTGTAAAGTTTAGCCATGTCGGCTAGGCCCTTGTAGTATGTGCCGCGTGAGAACTTGCAGACGATAAATGAGTCGATAAGGGCGTAGAGGTTTTCCATGTCTCTGACCATTTTTCCTCTGCCTTTTTCCGCCTTTAAGCGGTCTACTTTACCTTTTATGTCAAAGGCGTATGCTCCGTGTCTGTTATGGTCTGCGCCGCGGAAGGAAACTGCGAAACCCAATGCTGCTGTTTTGAGACATCTTAGGTCGTAGCCTGTGACTTCTAGGCCTTTGATGTGTTGGGCGAGTTTCTCGGAGCCTTTCCCAATTTTTTGCGCGGCGACTCTTACTCCGTCAGCGAGTATGTCGCCTATGCCTTCGCGCTTTCCCATTTTTTCGAGAAGTTGAATGAGTGCTTCGCTGTTGCCGAAGTTAGCTTCTATTCCATCCAAGTCTTTTTTTGTTAGGATGCCGTTTTCGTAGCAGTCCATGACGAAGCCAACGGTTACTCCTGCGCTTACGCCGTCCATGCCGTAGTAGGTGGCTATTTCTATGCCTTTTATTATAGCGTCTAACCGGTCTATGCCGCAGTAGGGTCCCATTGCCCATAACGTTTCGTATTCTATCCGGCTCATCGTGCCCCTGTAGGGTCCTTCTGGGACTACTACTTCATGTTCACAGCGCATGGCGCAGGAACTGCAGCCTAAGATTTTCACTAAGTACTTTTCGTTTACCACTTCGCCGCTTACTTTTTCGGCTTCTTCAAAATGCGCGTTGTTGTAGTTGCGTGTGGGCATGCAATATAAGGCGTTGTGAACTAGAACGTTTTCGGTGGTTCCTAAGGTCCTGTACTTTCGTGTTGCTGGGCCTTTCATTCTCTCATGGAACTCTTTAACCATTTCCATGAACTCGTCTGGTTTAGCTGGAACTACGTCGTGTGTTCCGCGGACAGCGATTGCCTTAATGTTTTTGGAGCCCATTACGGCTCCCATGCCGGTTCTTCCAGCGGCTCGTGTCTTCTCGTTTATTATGCTAGCTATTTTGGAGAGTTTTTCTCCTGCTAAGCCTATGGCTGCGACGCGTACGTAATAGTCTCCTAGTTCTTCTTTGATGGCGTCTTCAGTTTCTGAAGGTGATTTGCCTAAAAGATGTGTGGCATCCAGTAGCTGAACTGAATCGTCGTCTATCCAAAGATAAACGGGTTTTTCGGCTTTGCCTTCAAGGACGACAGCGTCGTAGCCCGCTCTTTTCATTTCTGAGCCGAATGTTCCATGGGCTACTGCTTCCCCGATGCAGAGTGTAGCTGGAGATTTCGCGACGAAAGCATGACCGTTTCCGCCTGTGGGAAATATGGTGCCTGATATTGGACCAAGCGCTAAAACTAGTGGGTTTTCTGGGCTTAAGGGGTCAACGCCTGCCTTGGAGTTGTCCAGCCACAGCCTCATGCCTAAGCCTATACCGCCAACATACTTTTTGGCGTAATCCATTTTTAAGGGTTCAACACGAGTTTTTCCCGTGTTTAAATCAATATAAAGAACTTTTCCAGCGTAACCGTGCAAACACTTCTCGCCTCCATGTTTGTGGAATATTTAGGCGGATGAAAACTATATTAAGTTAATGGGTTCCGAAATTAAGAACCAATGTTGTCTTATACATTTTCTCTACGTTTGTAACTACAGTTTTTTCAGATTTTGATGTTTTTTGTGCCAGATTGCTGAGCCTGTGAGCATAGCTGTGGTGATTGCTGCTGCTAAGGCGATCCATGGTGCGTATGTGGCTATGTAAAAGCTTATTGTGGGTTGGTATGGCTCGGAGGTTGTGGTGAAGCTCCAAGAGACTGGCGTATCTCTGATTGTTACTGTTACTGTGTAGGACGTGGCGGGTTTCAGCAGTTGAGCGGGGTAGAACGTTTGCTTGTATGACATTGGACCTGATACTTCAACGGTTACGCCGGCGATTGGCACTTCTGGGGTCGTGTGTAAGTCGTTTAATTCTGCGGAAGAAAACGCGTCTATTGTAATTGTGGTGTCAAGAGGGACGTCAGTGGCGTTGGGTTTTGGGCCTATCGTGATGTCCATGCCTTCAAATTCCGAAACGTAGCTGTTAGGCGACGAGTATGCAGACTGCGTGCTGGCGATCACTAAAAATACCGTAAGAAACGTGGAAGCAAAAACCGCCGCGAGAATCAAGACTGTACGCATCTTTTTAGAGAGATTCATGAACTCTCACTTGGCTCGTCTGAGCATTTCATAATTGTGCGTGTTTCAGTATTTAATTCTTAACTCTGAGACAAAACAGGGTTTGTGCTTTTCAGTTTTGCTTTAGACTTTGCCTCGTTTTTTAGAGTTTTGATTAGAGATGGTATTTATAGCATGGTTGATTCAGTAGATAGCACTTCAAGGAGGGCAACGGCAACGTGAAAGACAAGCGAGCAGCAACCGTCTTGCAGATACTGCGTGAAACATTTACGATGCCCACGTGGACCAAAGCGAAGCGCGACCCGTTTGAAACGTTGATTGTGACAATTATTTCACAGAACACGGCGGACAGAAACACCTCAAGAGCCTTCGAAAGGCTCTCGAAGCGCTTCGAAATCAAGCCCGAAGTGTTGGCGAACGCGGAAACCAGCCATATTGAAGATGCCCTGAAAGCCGCGGGTCTCTACAGGAGCAAATCCAAAACAATAAAACAGGTTTCAAGAATAATCCTCGAAAAATTTCACGGTTCCGTGCAGCCTATATTGTCGCTGCCGCTTGGTGAAGCAAGAAAAGTCTTCATTCAAATGCCTGGGGTAGGACCGAAAACCGCGGATGTTGTCTTACTCTTTTCCACAGGGAAACCTACTATTCCTGTGGATACGCATGTGAACCGCGTTTCAAAGCGGTTAGGTTTTGCGCCTGCAAACGGAGACTACGAAGCCGTCCGTACACGTCTCCAGTCGCTTTACGAGCAACGTGACTATTTGGCGGTTCATGTGTTGCTGATTGCGCACGGCAGGCGATACTGTAAGGCTCGGCGACCATTATGCGCGCAGTGCCCCGTGAACATGCACTGTCCTTCAAGAGGAATATGTAATGACAACGCTTAAGCTACCTTTAGAAGTCAACGAGTACTTTCCTTACGCAAGCGTTCGCCCTAGCCAAGACCGATTCATAAACACAATTTTCGAAGCTGTTCAGGCAAGGCGTTCGGTTCTCATTGAAGGAAGCAACGGGTTAGGCAAGACAATCTCTGCGATTTCTGCTTGTCTCCCAACTGCGGTTGAGAAAAACTTGAAGATACTGTACGTGGCTCGGACTCACCGCCAGCACGACCGCGTGATAGAAGAACTGCGAGCCGTGTTCAAAAAGCATCATGTTTCAGGCATTTCGATTCGCGGCCGCAATCAAATGTGCCTCAACAAGCTGGCAGTTAAAAACGCTTTTGACGCCAAGTCACTTATGGAAGCTTGTGAACTGCTGAAAGCCAAAGGCAAGTGCCCATACCATAAGGACCCAGAGGAGCAAACGTATGATTACCTTATTCTCAAACAGCAGATAGCTAGTCGCCCTTACAAGGCATCTGACATCCAGAAAGTCTGCAAAAGAAAAGGACTTTGCCCCCACGAACTTGTGAAAGGCGCCCTCTCAGACGTCAAAGTTATCGCGTTAAGCTACCTATACGTTTTTGACCCTGTAATTCGTGCCGCGTTCCTCAAGAACATCGAGGCAAACCTGCAAAAAACCATCCTGATAGTTGATGAAGCCCACAATCTGCCTGAGACAGCCATTGACATCTCAAGTAGCAGCCTCTCGCTTTTCGTTATAAAACAAGCAGAACTCGAAGCTAAGAAGTATGAGAACAAGGAAATCGAGGAATTCATCCACTTTTTCAGAAATGAAGTCGAAAAACTTACAGAAAACATAAGCCGAGAACAGATAATACCTGCAGAATCCATAATAGAAATCCTGCAGAAACATGGAAGCGTAGTGAACCCGAGAGACTTTTTTGAGAAGATACATGAGGTCGGCAGTTCAATCAGGCGAAACCTGCTTGCAGACGGAAAGTATCCGCGCTCTTACATTCACGGCATGAGCGAGTTCCTGCTGCGGTGGCTGGACACGTTCGGCGACGACTCCTTCATCAACGTTGCAAGCAGCTACTTAAACCGAGACAAAGTGAAAACTGCGAAGCTGGAAATCGTTGCGTTGGACCTTTCGAAGGTCACCTCGCCAGTTTTCTCGTCAACCTACTCCAACATAGTCATGTCCGGTACACTTCAACCCTTAGAAGCGTACGCTAGAATCACGCAGCTTCCAGAAAACACCGTGCAGTGTGTTTTACCTTCACCCTTCCCCCGCGAACACATACTCTCCCTCGTATGCTGCGGAGTATCTACCGCCATGGAAAAACGGACGCCTGCCATGTACCAGACGATGATAGACCGAATCAACGAAGTTGTACAGAATACGCCCGCAAACACTGGCGTCTTCGCCGCCTCATTCGACGTATTAAACGCACTGCTCGCCGAAGGATTGGAAGCTGCTTTGGACAAGCCATTGTTCCACGAGTACAGGGGCATGAGTTCCAAGGCGAACGAAGAAATCGTGGCGGGGTTCAAGGCTTGCGCTGAAGGCGACGGTGCCGTTTTTCTCGGGGTTCAAGGCGGACGAACTTCGGAGGGCGTGGACTTTCCCGGTAACCAAATGAACTCCGTGGTAGTAGTGGGTGTTCCCTACGCGGAACCCACGCCGAGGGTAAAAGCGCAAATAAGCTATTATGAAGAGTGCTTCCCTAAACTGGGACGCGAATACGGCTACATTCTGCCAGCAATGAAAAAAGCTTCCCAAGCCGCTGGAAGACCCGTAAGAACACTGGATGACTGGGGCGCCATAATATTCCTAGACTACCGTTTCTCCACAAACTACTGCCGTAGCTTCCTACCCTCATGGGTAAGCAACCACATGAAAGTCCTGCACCAGCCCGGCGACAACATTTTAGCCCAAGAAATCCACAGGTTCTTCAACCCCTAACCTGCCGTGCTCAATCGTTTGAGTCGTCGGGTTTTCTCCGCGGATAAATGTGGCCAGCGCGTCCAGCTATCCGTGTGGCTGAAGCTATGTCCCTGAGACCGCGTCTATGCTTATTACGGTTAAGAGAGCGGTTTGTTCCCGCCTCGCTTACCACTTCCAACGCCACCTCCTCAGGCAAGGCGTGATCAAACTCTTCTATCAGTTCCTTGTAGGTTGGGACCCCGTTGCCGACTTTTATGGTGACCGCGGTGGCGGAGAAATCAACTTCCCGTAGGACGCCTTTGACTTTAGCCAGTGCCTCATGTATACTGAAGCAGTTGGCGGTTTCGTTAACTTTCCCGTCAGCTATAACCACCAACCCAAACACCTCACCTGGGTCTATGCCAATGACAATCTTTTCATAGGCTTCTTTACCCTGAAGAATTTTCCTGATTTCGTTTGCCGCCGCGTCAGGCGCGGTTTCACCGTTGTAAACAAGCACTTTTTCATGGTTTATCAGATGTTTTTCCTGTTCAGTGGTTATGACCACTTTGATGTCCGTGGGCACTGTTTCGCCGGGAACCAAACTCAAAAAGGTAATACCCCGTTCTTTCAACTTGTTTACTATCAAAAAGTAAGCTTTCCCCTGAACTGTAGCAACCGCAACTTCCGCCGTCATACAATCATCCTACTCACATGCACGTTTAAAGGTTAGCACCTCACACCAGCGCTTCATGGACTTTTTCGCCAACATATTTAGAGCGTAATTGTGGTTCATTTCAGAAAACTACAGAGAAGTTTATCCGTATTGGCTGAGAAAACACCCAAAAACATGTTAAAAACTACGTGAAAAGGGATTATAGACTGTTCTGAGCGGTTAGTTACACATCAGCGCAGCCTTAAATACAATGCCTCAAAGCGACTTTCTGCGGCTTTTCAAGACTTCTTAGGAAAGAAAAAGATGCACGAACAAACCATTCCCCAACAAAACAAAGAACAGAACCCAAAACACAAAGAACCAACACGATAAAGGAGCTATAGAAATTTTTGCACAGCAGTTCAGCGAAAAAGTTTAAACGCAAAACAGATTATTAACTCCGCAGTTCATAATCTTCGATGTGGGTTAGCGTGATAAAGAAGGTCTTAACAGGCTGTGGTTGCATAGACAGCAAACTAAACGGCGGAATATCTTCAGGAACGGTTACTCTGATTTATGGAGAACCAGAAACAGGAAAATCAACACTGGCAATGCAGTGCGCCGTAAACTGCGCCATGCAAGGCTACAAAACACTATTCGTGGACTGCGACAACACATTCTCCGCTAAACGACTTTCACAGATAGCCTCAGGAAAATTCGAGGAAATCGCCAACCTCATAATCCTAGTGAAACCAGCAAACTTCAAAGAGCAGACAGCCCTCATAGACCGCATCGAAGCATACACAGCAAAAAACTTTGGTTTAATAGTAATTGACACCTTCAACTCCTTATACAGAGCTAAAATCGCAGCGACCTCAGGAAAACCATTCAGCATAAACCGCGAACTAAACAGGCAACTGGCCATTCTGGCACAAACCGCAAAAACACAAAAACTACCTGCAGTGATAACAAGCCAAGTGCACGGAGTTTTCGACGAACCTTACGCTAGCGTGGCACCCGTGGCTACCAGAGTTTTAAAATTCTGGGCCGACACCATAATCGCCATGAAACCCACCGAAAACTCGCAGACAATCAAAGCCGTACTCGAGGAAAAAGACGAAAACACTCAAGAAGCAGCCTGCTACTTAAGAATAGACGAAACCGGAATACGTGACTGCCCATTCAGTTAGTGATGGTTGATTACATGGACATTACCCTACTAATCGTTGAAACATTAAAATTCATATTCCCCGCTTACTGTGCAAACGCGGCGCCAGTTCTTGCTGGAGGAGGTCTCGCAATGGATTTCGGAAAAGACTTTGTTGACGGAAAACGAGTTTTTGGGGACAATAAGACGTTCAGAGGTTTCTTCTTTGGTTTTGCTGTCGGTATAGCGGTTGGGCTAGTCGAGTGGATGGTATTTGATTATCCTTTGCTGTTTAGTTTTTTTACGCCATTGGGGGCGCTCTTAGGTGATTTGACCGCGGCGTTTCTGAAAAGAAGGTTAGCGATTGTGCCGGGTGGTTTGTTTCCGGTTGTGGATCAAGTTGACTTTGTGGTTGGAGCCATTGTTTTTGCGTTGCCTTTGAGGATGGTGAACTGGGAGCTAGCGGTTGCATCTCTTATACTTACGCCGCCTATTCACCTACTTACGAATTTTGGCGCGTATAAGTTGAAGTTAAAAAAGAATCCTTGGTGATGGGGTTAGCTGCTGGTTTTGATTAGGATTGCATCTTCTAGGAATATGTATGCCAGTAGCAGAAGTGCTATGCCTATGATTAGCATCATGTATGCTTGTCTTGGCTTATAGGCGTATTTTGTGCTTTGGTAAACAGTTAGTAAGCCAACAAAGCCGATTGCGTAAAGCATTACTGCGATTATTGTGTCGGATACGAATTGTTGGCTGAGTTCTGGGTATATGAAGAGGAAACCGGAGCCTTCGATGTAGTATGATGGCAGGGGTGATGATATGATTGTAAATAATCCTCCACCGAAAAGAAAGATTGCGTATCCGAGTATGATTATGGAGATAGCGAGGGCTGATGGTTTTGTGGTTGAGATTTTTTCGAATAATCGACTTAGTGAAAAAGGCATTGTTGATGAGGTTTTCTTTTTAAATTTCTTCGCCATTTTTTGTTTCCTCATTGTTGATTAGGTAGCTGGCTACTTCTTTAGTCCATTCTCCTGTTAAAGGGTTACGTTCAATCTCCCTTAAATACTCTCTCCAAGTTATCGTTAAAGCTTTTCTCCAGTGACCGTATTTTTCAATGATGTTTTCGTAGGCTTTCAGATGTAGTTGGAAGAAGTTTTCTGTGGCAGCTTTTCTTTGGCAGATTTTACAGTTCACTGTTTTGTCTCCCTTGGATGTTGTTTGCGAGGTTTGGTTGTGACCGTTGTGTGATTTTTTGTCTATAGCACCCTTTGTATCAACCATTTTAAAAAATATGGCGGCGAATTGTTTTTAACAATTATGAATTCAAGAGGTTCTTGCGGTTTGATTAGAAAATCCACGGGTGCTTGCGGTGGATGACTTCGCTCACTGCATGTGGGGGGATTATGCCTTCTTCGCAGATTACGCCGTGGATAAAGTCTCTTCTTGTAACGTCAAACGCGGGATTCCGAATCACCAGTTTTTCTGGTGCGTCCTTCCACACTTCACTTGGGTTTCGCTCTTCAATTTGCGAGTAATCCCCGCAAACCGTAGCAGGGTCAAACTTTAACAGTTCCGCGACAACATAGAATGGCTTTCTTGCCTCGTGCGATAGCAGCGCGATGGTTCCTGTGCCAATCTTGTTGATGACATTTCCCTCGGAGGTTATGGCGTCGGCACCCACAATCACAAGGTCAGCGTTGCGCATAAAGGAACGCGCCGCCGAATCCACAATAAACGTCGTATTAATATCGAATGACAGGAGTTCTTTGGCGGTGATTCTGCCTTGAAAAATAGGCCGGGTTTCCGTGCAGACCACCTCAAACTTTTTGCCGTCCTCTTTGGCTTTGCGGAGAATATTCGTCACCGTAGACGAGTGACAATGAGTGAAAACCACCATGCCTTCGCGAATCCGCTTGGCACCTATCTCCGCAATGCAATCTTTTGATGCCTCAAGATTCTTAAGGAACCTACTGGAACTCGAAGCCACGACTTCAGCGAGGGCGCCTACTTTTTCTTTGTCGCTGCTTTCCACTTGGCTGATTATCCACCGCAACGCGTTTCGCATAAGCGGCTCAGTAGACCTTGAAGCAAACAGGATTTCACGGGCTTTCACCAGCTCTTCCATGAATTCCTTCCGCGTTTTGGCAGTTGTTTCCTCTGCTAAGGCTTCAATTGCTTTGATGGCTGCTATAGCAACGTTTCTAGCGCCCTGCACTTCAAGCTTCCTGATTCTTTCAGCAACAATACGAACTGTCTGCGGCACACAAATTCACCCTTTTTTCACTATTACACGGCGAAGCATATAAGGCAATTTAAACAAGTTGCTAGGCGAAAACAAATGATGCCTGACGAAGACACTATCAACAGCATTTTGCAGCCGATTATTGGTCCGTGGTACAAGTCGCTTGAGAACCCGCAGAAAGCGCAGGAACAGGTTCTCGGCGAGCTACTGAAGAAGTACGCGGACACGGACTACGGAAAAAGCCACAGCGCCCCCGAAATCAAGAGCATCAGCGAATACCAAAAGAACTTTCCAGTGATAGACTACAAGGGGCTGCTGCCTTACTTCGCACAGGTCAAAGAGGGCAACTACAACGTAATTCTATCTGAACCGCCCGAGTGCTGGGTGATGACGAGAGGCTCAACCGGAAGCGCCAAGGTATTGCCCGCCACGCAGACGCATCTGAAACAGATTTTCACGTGCGGAGCAAGAGCGCTCATAAACTACGCACTACGAAAAAAGGACTTTGAAGTCTTCACAGGCGACATACTAAACCTGAATTTTCCATCAAGCGTCCACACCATGACCTCCGAAGGACGCGAAGTCACTTACGGCTATAGCTCCGGAACCTACGCTAGGCTCAACCCCATGTTCGACAGGGTCAGCCTGATACCAAAACAAGAAGAAATAGACAAGTTGGGCTCGGGAATAGGAAGAACCGACTGGGAGAAACGATTCGAACTAGTCTACCAGCAAGCGCTCGGCAAGGACGTCACCGCCACCATGGGCGTCACACCCGTAATCTTCGCTTTTGCGAAGTATATCAAACGGAAACACGGGAAAAAGCCTGCTGACCTTTGGAACTTCAAAGCGTTGTTCTGCACCAGCGTACGCAAAATACAGTTCAAATACGCCAAAATCCTGAGAAAATACTTTGGACCCGCACCAGTCGTGGAGATGTACACTGCAACAGAAGGAGTTTTCGCCCAGCAGCTGGACGACCTGCCTTACATTACGCCTAACTATGATGGCTACTTTTTTGAGGTGGAAACTGGAAGCGGCGTGAAAATGATGCATGACCTTAAACGCGGCGAATGGGGAAACCTACTAATTTCGTCGTGCATGTTTCCTCGTTACTCTATCGGTGACATGATAGAAGCAGCTGGCAAAGACTATTTCCGTGTCTTCGGGAGAAAAAACTCGCTAACGCTTCTGGAACACAGATTGTACCGACTGTTTCTGGGTTGGTTGCTCTAAGAAGGAGGCGGATACCGCTTCCGTGCCGTGCTCGCGAAGTAAACAGCAGTGATTATGACTACAACGCCGACTATCAAGAGCACTAAAGCCCAGCTAATTCCTGATGTGATAATGTTAGAGATTTGAAGTAGCGCGAAGAAACCAATGAGTATAAGGATTACGCCGCCAACCAACCAGCCTACGTACCCGTACTCCCCCTTCTCATGCTTTTCGCCTTTCTCAGGCTCCTGCTTCTCCTGCTTTTCCTGCTTCTCGCCCTTCTCAGCTTTCTCGCTTCTCTGCCGAACTGGAGCCGCCTGCACAGGGGCAGCCGCTTTCAACGGAGCCCCGCATCTGGGGCAGAAAGCCATAGCCTCGTCAACTTCATTACCGCATTTCGGACAATAAACCATAAACCCATACCCTCTCCTAATCTTCTATTAAATCGTAAGTATTTAAAACATGTACCTGCTCGGCTGCAAAAAAGACAAGTTTTATGTGCTCAAGACGCAATAGTCGAGTAGGGAGAAAGGAAATTGAATGAGAATCTTAACACGCGAAGTAGTGCGTATAAGGCTCAAGAGCGACTGTTTTCGGCACTATCGGCAGGCAGTTTCTTCATTCTGCTTGGATTAGTTTACGTGATCAACCTACCTTCTAGCCTTTGGGACGCAGTCTTCGACTTTTTCGGTAGCCTCAGCATAGCCCGCGTTCCCACCACAGGCATATACCTGCCAGCACCAACTAACCCAATGGCTCACACCGTGCTGTACAGCGCAGTATTCCAGTTCTGCATAGGCTTAGGCATCTTACAAATAATATTCCTGCTGCTGAGGCTCATGATGAACTCGCCAATCAGCAAGACGGCGGAAACAATGGGCAACCTCGTTTACTGGTTCGGCGCAGGCTACCTCGTAACAACGTACCTCAACAGCACCGCCAACACAAGCGACTGGTTCGTGTTCTGGGCTGGAATCCTAGTCATTCTCGGCTTATCATTCGTCGCCAGAGCTTTCGTTCTCTTCGCAAAAAGAAAGTAAACGACTGAACTAATGAAACCTCAGATGCCACCACAGAGTAAGTATCTGCAAACCCATATGCCATGAGTCGTGAAGAAGCCTCACTTTCGTTTCGCGCCCACTCTTCCACAAAACTGGAATCTCTTTTATTCTGTAGCCCCTACGGTAAGCCCTGACAAGAAGCTCAGTGTCCCAGAACCAGTGACCCGCCTCTACTTCGTCAAGCAGCTTCATAAGGGGCTCTCGCCGGAACGCTTTGAACCCACATTGATGATCCTTAACTTTAGAGCCTAAAACCGTTCTAACCATGAAATTGTAAGTTTTAGAAGCAATATTCCTAGTGCCGCTTCTTTCAACGTTGCTTTCAGGAAGCAGTCTTGAACCAGTGGCGAAGTCGTACCCTTCCCTGTCAACACTGTTAATCAGTTCTTTCAGCTGCCTCACGTCAGTCGCTAAATCTACATCCATATAAACGAGGATTTCACCATTCGACTGTCTGAAGGCGTTCTTCAAGGCTTTCCCTCTTCCAAGCCGCTTTTCCGCGTGAAGATGCCACACAGTAGACAACCTTTCCGAAAGCTCATCAGCTTTTTTGTCAGTTCCATCTGTACTGCCGTCTTCCGCGATTACAATCTCGTAAGCCTCATTGTACTCGTCAAGGATTTTTGTTATTTCCGACACTGCAGGCTCCAATGCGTCTGCTTCATTGTGCGCTGGGAGAACCACTGAAACCTTCACGCGGCTGCGACTCACATCTTTTTTCACGTTCAGAACACCCAGCTCTCAAACCATTTCAAACTGTCAATCCACGAGTCAGACGCAGGTATCCCAGAAACAACGGTGTAAAACAGCCCGAACATAGCCACGGTAACTGCAAAACAAGCTATCGCCGCCACCTTAACCCATCTGTTGCTCCAGTATTTGCTTATGAAATACGCTGATGCCAAGCAGAAAAACGGCACATTAACATAAAAGTGGTAGATGAACGTGACCCTTGAAATGAACACGTAGGGAACCCACTGGAAAAAGAAAAACACCGGAATGAATATGGCGGGTAAACCTATCTTGCCCAGTTGCTTAGCTCCCCTCTTTACGATTTCAACCAACGCGAAAACTGAGATGCCTATTACACACGCGAAACCAACCCACCACACCGCTGGGTTACCTAACAACACAATCGTAGACTTTGCACTACTGGGCAAGTATGACACGGAAAGCCATAGAGGCTTGAGCATTAACGGCCAGCTCCACCATGGAGACGAAAAAGCGTGAGTAGCCGTCAACGTTGAATGATAGCCGTACATTGACCCCTGCAGGTTTACAACTTCGATTATTGAGCGGCCGGCAAGCATGTCCGGGATGTAAGTTAAGAAGTAAATGAGCACAGCCACAAGTGCAAACCCGAGAACCATGGCGTATGGGTGGTTCGAGAACGTGTTGAGTTTGTCCAACCAGCCTTTCTTCACCTTTGCCACTTCTCTGAGCCTCAGCACGACGAGAATAGCTAATTGGGCTGCAAAACCGTAAAGCACAACCCACTTAGTTGAAAAGCCAAGCGCGAAAAACACGAACGCCCAGAACAGCGGCTGAACAGGGGCATTCCACCCGTTTTTCAGCACGTCCTTGAGGTAAATCAGGAAGAAAAGTTGTGACGCCAACGAAAAGAAGACGACGTAGGTGTCAGCGGTTGCCATCCGCGCCATGGTGAAATGCATGAAGTCGAAGGCTAACAGGAAAGCGGCGGCTGAAGCGCCTATCCATGTTCCCAAAAGTTTCTTTCCCAAAATGTAAATCACGGGTATCATCAACGTAGCCGCGATGACGCCCATTATTCGCCACCCGAACGGGTTATACCCGAACGCCACTATTCCAGAGGCAAGAATTAGTTTTCCCAGAGGCGGATGCGTCCACTCGTACGGCACCTGTAGGTTAAGGTACTGCTCCGCGCTTTTGACAAAGTAGATTTCGTCGAAGTAGGTTTCAGTCATGTAGGTAATTGGGTACTGAACCGTATCCTGTTCATCGATTAGCATGGACAAATTCTGGTTTCCAGAATCAACGCCGCTGACGCTCGCAACTGAAATTTGTTGACTATCTTCATTTATGACGGCTAATTCAGAGATTATAACGCTAGAGGGCGATTCAGTAAAGGCTAATTTTATGTACTGTGTGGTCTGTTGGATGGTGATTTCATACCATTTGTAATAGTCCCCAGACCATGTTCCCTGATTGTATGGATAAAGAATATTCGAAGCAATCACTTGCCAACTCTCAGGCGACCCTACGGAAACCGTGATGTTGAAGTGCCCATCCTTAAACAACAGATTAACAGAGTTTACATCGTTAACACTTCCTAAGTCAACAGTAAAACTTTGCCCTGAAGAAAACTGCGCCGTAGTTATCGGCGTTTGTGTCATGCCCAAATTCCAAACCGCAAGAGAGAAGAAAACTGTTGAAAGCACAACAATTGTTAACAAATCTCGCTTATTGAGGTCTAACTTGATTTTCATTCTCCTTTCCCTCTTGCTTTGTTCTGCCTTTTTTGATAGGGTTTATTATGGACCACGACCGACCCCGAAGCTCGTCCCACATCATCACTAAAACGTATAGAAACACTAGTAAATTAATCACGCTCACCGCTAAAACCACGGGGTCACCACTGAGATCTGGACTATATCCAGAAGCGCTATAGACGTTGAGCCAGTAAAGGACGTAAGCTTGGTTGACGAAGCAAGTCGCCGTTAAAATCCCGTATAGCGGGCGCGTCTTTTTGAGAAACATGAACATTAAAGCCAAGATGCTTAGCGCGGGGAACAAGTACCGTTCGTGAATCCTCGTTGGAAGCATAAAGAAGCCGAAAAAGAGCATGAACGCTGAGAAAAGCACAAGCATCTCTCCTGAAACGTTAAAGCGTTTATACAAAACGTATAAGGTGAAAGCCGTGAAGGCTCCGAAGAGTACCCACCCTACAATGAAAAGGTTTCCATCAGGCACCCATAAGCCGCCTAAAGCCCACATGTTGAACGCGTTTACGGAAGTAACCTCGTAACCGCCGTAGGCTCCAAAGTAAATATCAGTCAAGAAAGTTACGGGGTTGCTCCATTCAAAGGGGATAATCACCGCGAAAAGCGTTACCGCCCCAGCTAGAATTGAAGTTAACAGGCGCCGCCACCCTTTCTTCTTAAGAATCAGGAACACAATCAACGGCAACAACGCTATGCTTTGCGGTTTTGCCAAGACTCCTAGAATGTACGTTATGGCTGACAACTCAGGTTTAGAAGCTAACGCCAACATTAAGGACAGGACAAGGAGAAACGTGTAAATCGCGTCGAACTGACCCCACACTGCACCGTTAAAGACCACAGCAGGGTTAAACGCGTAAAGAGCTGTAGCTAGCAAGGCTGACCTATAATCTAAGCGTTTTCTCACGAAAACGTAAATCAGAAACGCGGTTGCGGTATCGAAAAGGTTCGGAAGAAGCTTGATTATGGGATATATAGCGGGTGCTCCAGAAAGCGAAAGCGCCTTGGCTATTGAGCCGAAACCCCAAAAGAAGTAGACGTTTAAAGGCGGGTAGTCGCACCAGATTGCTACGCTGTAAAAAACTCTTGGACCATTATCCGCTGCAGTGTTGAACCAGTACGCGAAAGTAGTCATGTCGTTTGCGTAGCCTTGCGTTGGAAACAAGAGAAACCTGATTAGAAACGAAAGCGCCAGTAGCCCTGCCAAATTTATGGCTTCGCGTTTTTCAAACGGAAAGTTGATGTCCATTTTTCCCCTCTGATGTTTTATTCATAGCGTCCGAATAAAAGCGTTTTTTAAGAAACCGTGACACTGTCCTTTCAACTTCCTGCGCCTCAGTAGGCTACTTTGTATACTTGAACGGTTTCGCTGTAAACAGGTTCTAGCCATTCTATACTGTTAAACCTTGCAACGCATCCTGGATAATGGCTTAGCTCGTCGTTACCGACATATATGTACATGACATTGTACGTTTCAATCACCTGTCTTAAATCGTCTTCACTACCCGTGTAGGCTAAGTCAATATCGTCGAACCGTTTGTCGATGTCTTCAAGTGCTATGCCGTGGCCGTAAGGCCAATTCACGTAGGATGCTACCCTCAGCCGTCCGCCAATCATTGTTGGGGGGCAGTGAATGGAATAGTATGTTAAGAAGACTGCTTGTTCTTCAGTGTTGTTTCTGACCCACATGCCTAAATTGTATTCATCCCAGCTTGCCGCTTGACTGCTTGTTCCAACGTTATATGTGATGACGCTGGCAGTCGTTAAAACGGAAAGCAAAAGCAGAACCAGCGCCAAGCTTTTTCTGATTCTTGCCAGAGCCGCCCCGCTCAGCACGGCTATGGGAACCCAAGCGAAAATGAAGAACTTGTACATATCCCAGGAGTTCGGCGTGATAGAAATGATGTTTGGAGCTAGAAACAGCATAACGAAGACGATTTTCAGAATGGTTCCCTTAACTTTTGTAATGAAGATGAAAGAGAGAAGAAATGGGATGCCGAGGTTCACAATGTAAAACAGAACGGGGTTATCCTTCAAGAAGCTTAACGCCCATAGTGGAGCAAACGTGATTGCCGCTGAAGAGCTGCTGGAAACAAGAAACGGCAACGCTATGACCGCGGAAACCAGAAAGTACAGGTGATGCCGTTTGAAGAAGTTGCTATTTAACAGGAGGCTGACGAAGTAGGCGGCGTAGGCGCAAATGAAGGATACTGCGTGGAAAGGAAACAGCAAACCAGTAACGACGCCTGCTAGAATGACCTTGTTCTTGTCTTCCATGTCTCTCAACAGGGCCAAAACGAATGCAAAAACAGGCAAACCTATCAGCATTGGTCTCTGCTGCAACAGATTATCAAATATCGGCGGCAAACCGAGGAACCCGTTATACTGGTACATGTAATTCGTTGCGGCATTAAATTCTCCGCCGGTTAACGCTGAAAAAAGACCAATATAGCTTAAGCCCCAGCCGAACGTTGCTATGACCGTGGCTAAGATTGCCCCGCGTTTTCCGTTCACCCTTGCCAAAGAGTAGACTGACAAGGCAAAGACGAGGATGAAGGCGGCGTTCAAAAACGGCAGAAGTTTAGGCAGGAACCCGTAGGTTTTTTCTAAAATGGCAGTGTGGAAGTCCACAAAATAGTGGTAGTTCATGCTGTCTCCAGCGTAATACGGCATTTCAGGAGGAAAGTTACCATTGTTTATGCTTTCAATTATCTCGTAGTGCAGGGGTGTGTCTTGCCAGTTTGAACCTGTTATGACTATGCCAAGGTCATTTTCAAACCAGACGCTTCGGTAAAGCACAACTGCGGAGATAATGAAAATCAGAAGAAAAATCAGCAACAGCACCTTATTCAGCCGCGTGATTTTGAGAGCATCTTTGAAAGAGTACGCAGATGTTTTCCGCGAATTCACCAGCCCGTAGAAAACCGCTAAAACAAGAAACGAGGCGAATATGATTTCTCTTGAGTAGCCGAAAGCCAACGACAAGTAGTATATCAGTTGGGTTGAGACTAGGACGCTGAAAACTGGAACGAAAACTATGATTTCGTGGAGTTTCAAACTGAAAAACCTGTGGAAAATCAAGCCAGGCACAAGGAAGGTGAAGACTAGCCCAGTTAACAAGCCTATGTGAACTGAAACAAAAGACACTAGCGGCAATACTACTAAAAGAAAGAACGGCCCGTGTTTCTGCAAAGCCCCCGAAGCCAGGATTTCTCCAAGTTTACTCGTCTGGAAGGGCATATGCTTTAAGAGCGTGCTATGCGATTATAAAATTTGCTTTAACCAAACATTTGAGTCTTGTTTCACTCCAGAAAATATTTAAAGCGAGGTTAATCTGCTAAAATCTATGTTCAGGAGATATGGGCTTTGAAGAAGAAGCTTTCAGTGGCAAAATTCGGCGGCAGCCTTTTAGATGTACACGGAAAAGGGCTTGCTAAAATCATTAATCGCGTAAAAGAGCTTAAAGAAAAAGACGCTGTAGGCCCAATAACAGTCTTCTCAGCGCCTATGGGCTGCACCGACGCGCTCATCAGCATAGGAGAATCATACGCTCGCTCAACGCAGGTTTCTCTTGACCCTGTTTTCAAGGTTTACGACCACATCGCAAAGCTCCACGTTAAAGGAAGGTTCCTCAAGGAAGCTCAAGCCGAAATTGCCAGTTACAAACGACAGACGCAGTATGCTCTGGCTTCTGTAAATAAGCGTTTCAGTGGCAACGTGAAAGCAAAGGTTCTTACTCTAGGCGGGGAGCTTGCCATGTCTACGATGGCAGAGTATATCCTGAAGAGTAACGGTGTGGATTCTTGTGGTGTTTCCGTGCATAACTGGCCGATCGTTACGGATGACAATTTTGATGATGCGACGCCGAATTACGAACTGAGCAAGAAACGGGTTAACACGTTAATTGAGCCTTTGGAAGAGGGCAGGGTTGTTTCGTTAGCGGGTTTCCTTGGCGTAACGGCGGATGGTCTTGAAACCGTGTTGGGCAGAGGTGGTTCAGACCTCACAGCGGTTTTCACCTCGTGCCTCCTTAAAGGTCGCTACCAGACGGAGACGCTCCTGTTCAAGGATGTGCCAGTGCAAAGCGCTGACCCTAAAGTTGTGAAAGGGCAAAAAACCGAACATGTGGCTGCGCTTACTTACAATGAGGCTCACAAGGCGTCAATGATGGGTATGAAAATCCTGCAGAGCCCCGCAATTGCGGTGGCTAGACGGTGCCTGCAGCCTTTACGGGTAGTTCCAATAGACAATCCTGAAGAATACTCGGTGATTCAGTCTGAGATAAAAGGCGGAGAAGTAGTGAAGTGCTTGACGGGCAAGGCTGGTTGCGCCATTCTTTCTATGAACGACGAGAAAAGCCGTTCTCTGGAAGACTCATTGAGAATCTGGGAGAAACGCAACGACTTCATGGACTTAGGCGCTGAAACCCTAGAGACAGGTGAGAGAATCAGGGACTTCCTGTTCTTAGACTCGGATTTTCTAAGGAAAAACGAGGAGAAGCTGAAAGGCTTTGACGAGAACTTGAAAATAGAATACGGTTTAGGCGTGGTCACATTAATCGGCGACAGGATGAAAGACTCCGCAGGCGTAGCTTCCATTGCTATAGGCGCCATATCCGGAATCAACATAAAACGGGGAATTTTTGCGCCTCACACATCCCAAATAATAATAGTGGTGGAAGAAAAAAACGTTAAAGCCACCGTAGCAGCTATCCACCTTAAGAAAACCGAAATGAACAACTCTCCGTGATGAACACTAAACCCATTCTGTTGAAAGTTTTTTGGAAACTGACAGCGGCCTCTGAAAAGTGTTTGCCAGCCATCAGGACGTTTAGCTCTTGCGTAGAGCTGAAATTTTTAGAAAGTAGACTCTGGTATAAATCGGCTCCAGGCGTCAGGATTCTGGTATCTCACTGCGGGTCCTTCTTCGTACATAGCCTCTAAACATTTTATGAAATCCTTTCGTGTTAGTCGTTTGCTCATTGTTGTTCACTTTACATTAACGCCTTGAATCGTAATATAAACTAATTTTCTATGGTAAGCATATATCAAAAACCGTAATATGCAGCGCGTTTAAGGGCAAAATTAAATTGCGAGATGCTACACCACAAATAAATGTGAAAATCCTAACGATATTAGGCGCCATTGCTGTAGCTGTTTTATTCTTTTTCGGGGTAATCTTCGCCATAGCCGCCTCGGTTCAGGCACCTCTAACAAGGCTAAGCGCCAGCTTAATCCTGTTCGCCGTCGGCATTGCGATAGCCTACTACATAACTCGCAAACCAAAAACCGTTGTTCACCAAGTAGAACTATCCGGGCGAATGAAAGCTGCCCCCCTTAAATGCCCCAACTGCTCAGCTTCAATCGACGTAAACCAGATTAAAATAGTGTCAGGGGTTCCCTACGCCACATGCACCTACTGCGGAAACACCTTTGAAGTAACCGAGGAGCCAAAATGGTGAAAAAAAGCTTTCACCTCTTAATAATCACGTTCACCATAGTTTTCGCTCTGGTAGCTGTAAGCGCCGTTAACGCCCAGGGTCGGGTCTACCACATTGACCATGAATGGGTTAAAATCTGGATAAACCAAGACGGAACCATCGACTTATTCTACGACATGAGCTTAACGCTTGATTCTGGTCCAAACATAAACTATTTGTTTATCGGTCAGCCACAAGGCGACTTCACTATTGGCGAAGCAGTCGACCAGTATGGTCACTCTTTGACGACGTTTGACGAGAGTTCTGGAAGCGACTACAAAGTACGGGTCAACCTTTACCAGCCGTTAAGTGCTGGGAACACGGTCAGGTTTAATTTAACCACGAACGTAGCCAGCATGGTGTGGGAGGACACGGATAACAAGGGGAACGTGGGCATGCAGTTTACCCCAACGTGGTGGGAGCAGGCAAGCGTTAACAACCTTCGTGTGCTGGTTATTTTGCCTGCAGGCGTAAAAAGCGACATGGTTAAGACCACTGAGGTTGAATGGGATAACACGGTGGTTGAGGATGACCGCTTAGGGGTTTACTGGGAAACACAGAACCTCAGACCAGACGAGCGGTATCCTGTAGGTGTTTCTTTTCCCGCTGAGTACGTGGAGAACTACGAGACGCAGTCCAGAGGCATAACAGCGTTCTTTCAAGACTTCGGGTTAATACTGTTCGCAGCTGTTTTCGGCGTTATCATAATAGTCGCCGTTATCTACGCGGCAAGCAAAAAATCTTACCTGTCGCCCCAAGTTAGCATGGAAACTCTTGGAATAAGGCGCGGCTTAACAGCGGTTGAAGCTTCTTACCTGCTTGACATGAAGCCCCCGCAAATCGTAACCGAAATCCTCTACAGCTTGCTACAGAAAAGAGCTGTGTGGGTCGAATCAACTAACCCCTCACTTAAACTCAGAATAATGCCTTCGTTCAAAAACAAAACAGGAACCGACGAAAACCCGCTACGCTACTACGAAATTGATTTTCTTCACGCGTTAAAGGATGATGGCGCTCTAGACGAGGCTAAACTGGCACACACCGTGATGTTTCTCAGAGACACTGTAGAGCAGAAGCTGCGCGGGTACAGCCGACGCGACACAGTGGACTACTATAGGAAAATTGTGGCGAAAGCGTGGTCACAAGTTGAGCAAGCTGGCACGGCTGACTTGACCTCAAAAGCGTACGATGAGCAACTGCTGTGGCTTATGCTTGACCCGAACCATCAGTCCCGCACAGAAACAACGTTCCGCAACCGCACCTTCAACCCAAGCCCTCTGTGGTTCTGGTACTGGTACGGCTACCGCCATTACAATCCGCATCCCACGTACAAACCAAATGTTGACGCGCCAGCCAAAGCCGCTCAACCCCCAAAGATTCCAGGCGCAGAGTTCGCAAACAACATCGCCACCGCCGTGGAAAAAACCTCAAGCAACATCGTAACAGACATCGAAAAATTCGCTAACGCTATACTTCCAGTCCAAACCCAGAAGGCGTCGCATGCACCTGCCCATGGCGACTCTGGATGT
The DNA here is from genome assembly GCA_016927895.1 of Candidatus Bathyarchaeota archaeon. GTDB lineage: Archaea > Thermoproteota > Bathyarchaeia > Bathyarchaeales > Bathycorpusculaceae > SG8-32-3. The sequence continues at coordinate 28,295 of JAFGLT010000048.1, forward strand.
GTCTGTGCCTGTGCCGCTTGTGCCTGTGCCTGCGCGTGTGTTTCATGTGCTTGCGCGTGTGCAGGGGGAGGTGTCGGCTGAAAATGAGTTTCCTGAGAAAAGCGCTGCGACCGCCCAGAGTTCCTCAGGGACGCTACACTTACCGTGGGAAGGGCGAGTTTGCGGGCATGTCGCTTCAGTTGCGCGTCCAACCTGACGGGCGCGGGGTCATGGTGATAAACGCGAACACTGTGCTTCACTTGAACGAGACGGCGTCGGCTTACACTTACTACTTAATGCAGGGTCTGCCTGAAACCGAGGTGCTGAAGCAGATTCGCCGCATGTACCGCGTGAACGTAGCAAAAGCAAGAGCAGACTACGCAAAACTCGTCTATACGATTAGCACGCTGGCTCGAACCGAGAAAATATGCCCAGTATCTTTTCTTGAAGTGGAGAAAGAGGAACCTTTCAGCTACCAGTATACAGCGCCGTTACGTATGGATTTGGCGCTTACTTTCAAGTGCCCGAACAACTGCATTCACTGCTACGCTGGTGGACCCCACGAAACCTCAGAGCTAAACACCAGCCAGTGGAAAGAAGTGATAGACCGCCTAAGCGAAATCGGTGTTTTCATCGTAACATTCACAGGCGGCGAGCCGACGTTGCGCGAGGACCTGCCAGAACTGCTGCAATACGCCCAGAACAAGGGCATGGTTACTGGGTTAATAACTAACGGGCGGAAGCTGAAGGACAAGGAGTATGTGCAAGCTCTGGAGAAGGCTGGCTTAGATTTTGTGCAGGTAACTCTTGAGTCGCATAAGCCTCAAATTCACGATTTGATGACTGCAGCGGAGGGAAGCTGGAAGGAAACAGTGGTTGGAATAAAAAACGCGGTAAGCTCGCAGATGTATGTGACCACTAACACCACGCTGAGTAACTATAATGCTCAAGATTTCCTGAGAACCATTGACTACATTCAGGAGCTTGGTGTGGCGGCTTTTGGCTGCAACAGCCTCATCTATTCGGGCAAGGCAAACGCGGTCAGCCAAGAATTCGCTTTACCCATTGAGGAGCTGAAACCGCTTCTGGCGAGGGTGCGTGATAAAGCTCTGCAGCTTAACCTGAAGTTTCTGTGGTATACGCCAACACAGTATTGCCGTTTTGACCCTGTTCAGCTGGGTTTGGGCGTAAAATCTTGTACAGCAGCCATGATAAACATGTGTGTGGGGCCAAACGGAGATGTTTACCCGTGCCAAAGCTACTTTGAGAGTCTAGGCAACATTCTCGTTGACAAGTGGGCGCAAATCTGGAATCACCCTCTCGCCGTGAAGATTCGAAACAGAGAGTACGTGGAGCCTAAATGCAAAGACTGCCCTCAACTGCAAGTGTGCGGCGGAGGTTGCCCCCTAGAATTGCAAGATAAAAAATACATTTGCGGTCAGACGTCTTAGCTGTTTGTTTCCCTCATAGACATCACAACTCATTTTAGTGCATAGAACGTTACCTATGAAAGTCATAAGGGAAACGGCAAGCTAGAAGTGAAAACGGTTGCAGACGGCAGACAAAAGCAAGCATAGGCTCGTGGTTTTCGACGTTGAAGGAGTGCTGATCCCAAAAAACCGTTTCATCTTTGATGTAGGCAAAAGCCTAGGCCTTCCTCGCCTGCTGAAAATGCTTTTCATTGGCTTTCTGTACGGCGCAGGCTTTCTTGCGTTGAAGTCGGCGCTGAAACGCATATTCAAAATTATGCAGGGCATTAAAATCAAGGAGCTCATTCAGATTTTCGATGAAATCCCTTCAAAGCCTCAATTGCAGAGCCTTTTTGCTCAACTTAAGCTCAGAGACTGCAAAATCGCGTTGATAAGTTCAGGAATACCCACAGTTATTGTTGAGAAAATGGCCAACACGCTTGGAGCAGACTACGCTGTGGGCATAGAAGTCGGCGTTAACGATGACGCGTTGACAGGCGAAATTTGGGGCGACGCCATAGAACCTAATGGAAAACGCACAGTCCTAACGAGGATATTAGATGCTGAAGGGCTGAACTTAGAAGACTGTGTGGTGGTCGCAGACGACAGGAACAACAGTTGTATCTTTCTCTCTGGAATGCAGAAGATAGGGTATAACCCGGACTTTGTGTTGCGCGTCAAGGCTGACACTGTTGTAACTGGCAAATTACCTAAGATTCTGCCCGTAATCGATGGTAAACCGAAACAGCGATCTCCTCCGTCAAAGAACGACCTGTTAAGAGAGGCCATTCATGCTTCTGGTTTTTTTGTTCCAGTCCTATCTGGCTTAGCGGGCGTTTACCCAATTGCATTGATGATTTGCGTGGTGAGCGCGCTTTATGCTTTGTCTGAGCTGTTGCGGATGTACAGGAAAAACCTGCCCGTTATATCGGCGATAACGCGTAACGCGGCGTTACCGACGGAACTGTACGAGTTCACTGCGGCTCCCCTTTACTTCGCCGCAGGCATACTGCTAACGTTGCTGCTGTTTCCTGCACCAGTGAACGGCGCCGCCATTGCCATATTCACTCTAGGCGATAGTACTGCCTCACTTTTCGGAGGATTAATCTCTAAAAAGCCGTTACCCTTTAACAAAGGCAAAACGTTAGAGGGTTCGCTGTTCGGTTTCTTTTTTGCTTTTTTGGCGGGAGCATTTTTTCTGTCGCCAGTGCTGGCGTTAATTGCCGCTGCAGTTGCCATGGCTATTGAGAGCTTGCCCTTGCCCGTAAACGATAACATTCTGATACCGTTAGGCGCAGGCTTGGCGTTAATGCTTATGATTTAAATTCCAACTAACGCTTCTTCATAGTTTAGAACCTTGAATTTTTTGCCCTTCTTGATCACCGTGTGCCCTTCCCGCTCTAACCGTAGCTTTTGAGCTTCTGCGCCGCCGGGGTATTTTTCGTTCAAGACGCCGCTGGTCTTTAAGGTGCGCCAGTAAGGCGTGATGTCCTTCTCACCGCTTTGTTCTCGCTCTTCTGCAGCGTTTGCTGCGACCCAAGCGAAGATGCCCGTGGTCATGGGGCAGCCGATTGTAGCTTTGTGTTTCCTGGCAAGGGCGGTGCGGATGTCGTTGATTGTGGTGAGTTTTCCCGCTGGGACTTTCCTCATTAACTCGTACACTTCGATTGGTGAGGGTATAACTATGGTGCCTGTGCCCCAGCGTTTACTCAGTTTATCAGTGATTTTCTCAACTTTGGGAAGCCCTTTGCTTTCGTTCAGCTTTTCAACCCATGTTGTTTTCTTTTTCGGCATAAACTCGCCTAATGTGAAAATCGCAAAGTTTTTAATCAATTTTTCTCTGAAAACGCATCGGCTACCTTATTTGGGTGTGTTTTGCGTATTTATCAAATCGAGTTTTTGTTGGTGTGAAAGCTTTTTTAATGCTCTTTCACGTTTCATGGCTTTAGCCCGCGAGTCAAAAAGTTCAACATAAGCAACCTGTTCAGGTTTATGCATTCTTGTGTATCTGGCACCTTTACCGCTTTCATGAAGCTTCGTCCGCTCCTCCAAATTCTTGGTGTAACCAGTATAGAAGCTTCCATCACTGCACAGGAGAATGTAAACGTAGAACGGCAACAACGTTAACGCTCCCAGAGTTTAAGAATCCGAGTAATCAGAGAGCATACCTCTGTGTAATGCGCGTTTCATGTAGGTTTCCGGGTCTATTTCTTGAACTTTCGCTTGGTCAACGTCTATAATGTAGATTTCTTGTATGCGAGCGTTCTGGATTTCCTCTTCAGTTACAGGCGGGTTTTGGTAGTACTCGTCGCAGAGCTTCTTGATGGATTTGATTTCTTCTGGTGTTCTTTTTCTCGGTGGCTTGGCTAAAGCGCGTGGAAAAGGCAGTATGTAGTGAGGTGGCATGCCCAGGGCGAATTTTCCGGCGAAACTGTTGTACCTGATTATTTTGCTGGCTAAACGAGCTGATGTGTAAGTTAAGGGGCATAGGGCGTATTCCGGGGGGATGAAGCCTGTTTCTATTTCCACTATGAGGTTTCCGTAGCCTTTTATGGAGTACAAGTCGCAGGTTAAGAGGTCGCTAAGCTGATATTCGAGCTGCACCTCGTAGCCTTTCAGGATGAGATATTTGGCGCAGACAAGTTCCATGACGGAATGATTGATTTTCACAACGTTCTGCTTTTGGAGGTTAATCAGCCACTCCTTAAGCATGTTTAGTTTATTCTCAACCTCTTTCTCCACGTCAAGTGTAAGCCGCGACATTAAAGTAGTTAAATCCTGCTCGAATCTCTCCCTGCCGTTCATAACTCATTTCCTTAACAGTTGATACGGGCGAGTTACTTATTTAAATTTCAGACATTAATGTTTAAACACCGTATATAAACCCCGAAACCTCTCAAACCCATGGGTTGAAGGGTGCCCAACCCTTTCCACGTTTAAATAGCTGACATTGTTTTCAGCTCTTAACCGCATACACCATGCGATAGTTACGCTTTTTCTGTCAAAAACTCAGTTCTCAACAAACATCCAATTAATTCGCTGTTGTACAAGCAAGTTAATACGAAACGAAGTATTTATCATATATTTACCAAGTTGGGGAGCATGCTGGATTGACCAGCAAAGAACAGTTGTCACAGTGACTAACTGCTTAAAATTCCCCAAGAGATTACATCAAATGGAAGAAAGGCGGCAGTTGGTTAACAGCTGGCTGAACAATGCTGGACATTCGGGCTTAGACTCAACTTGGTGATACCTTCTTATACAGCCTAAACTTCTCTTTTCTACGCTTTTTCAAAATTAGAGTAACATCTTCGACCAGTTGAGGCGGGTTATTCTGAGGCGAGCAAAAGTAGCCCGCAGGTTATGTTGGCCACGCCTATGAAGCATGTAGCGGCCAATGCGATGAAGTTTGATGACGTAAAAATTTGAGCGCCCATTAGTAACTGCACTGAAAAAGACATCGATAAGACACCTGAGAACATTAGAAGAACGATTAGGGACTTGCGCATTGAAGCCAGTGCTTCAAAAATTTGAAAGCGTTCCCTGCGTGTGGTGTCAACAACCAAGTTATCTACGTCAATCTTGGGTGGCTCCGCTTCTAGGTAGCTTTTTTTGCGTTTGCGTCGCATACAAAACAAGATAGATGCCTCTGATTTAATTAAAGTTTACCAACCCGTAAATCTACGCATAATTATAGCTTGCAAGCTGCTCTAACGGTCGGGTGCAAGCAAATTCAATACTCCAGCCAAAATTTGGATTACGCTGACGAATAACAGAAAGCCAAAAGCTATGGTTACCGTTTCCTGCGGGACCCCTTGAAGCAAGACGTTGGTTCCCACAAGGTATGCTACGAACGCTACAAAGGCGCCTAAGCCCAAGCTTACTCCTCCGAAAGCAATTCGAATGCGGTGGTGACCCACCATTTTGATGTAGTAAACGAGCAAAGCCACAATTATCAGTTCAAAACCCAGAATCAGCACGGAAGGATCGATGAACAGCGCGAGGAAAATTGAAGCTGCTATTCCCGCGATGGGGGTTAAAGGGTACAGTGGCGCTTTAAACGGTCTTTTCAGGTGTGGTGCAATCTTCCTGAGTTTGATCACTGACAGGTTCACGATGGAGAAGCCGATTATGAAGCCGAGGTTAACCGCGTAGACCACAAAATTGACGAGTCCAGTCGCCGCGAAAATTACGGTGAAAATTGCGCCGACGATTATTGCAACGTGAGGTGTGCAGAAGCGCTTATGAATCTTGCATAGACCTTTAGGCATGTAGCCGTCTCTGCTCATAGCATAGAGAACTCGCGACTGAGCCATGATAGCCTCGTTGGTCGCTGCTAAACCAGCAATAGCCAAACCAATTGTTATTAAAACGCCCCCAGCTGGTCCTAAAGCTTGTTCAGCGACAAACGCAATCGGTGATGATTGTTCACTGAGAACTTCTGGAGGAACAATGCCGACGGCGACTACCACAACGCTTGTGTACAGTGCAATCAAAACCACCGCGGATAGCACCATGGCAAGTGGTATGTTTTTGCCGGGGTTTTTAACTTCGGCTTGAGCTGCAGCCACAGCTTCGGCTCCTAAATAAAGTTCGAACAGATAGGCGGTTGCGGCGAAGATGCCGAGTATGCCTACGGACGATGACGCTTCAGGCGTTGTCTGTGCCCCTTGAAGAAAAGACCAACCGCCTATGACGAATATTGCCAGTATGGCAAGGACTATTATGGTTATGATTGTTTCTGCTGTTGCGGTTTCTTTGGTGCCTCTTAGGTTGATGATGGCGAATACTATAACCACTATAACCGCGGTTAACGGTATGTTGATTGTTGGAAAGAGATAAGAAACCACGTATGCGAAGCCTATGGCTGATAACGCTGTGTAGAACATGTTGCTGAGCCATTCGAACCAGCCTGTCAGGAAACTGGTGAATCCTCCATAGGCCACTTTTGAGAACGTGTATTCTCCTCCTGCCAACGGAATTGCGGTGCCTAGCTCGGCGTAGCTGAACATTGTTAAGAGGCTGAGTAGACCGCAGATTACGACTATGGGGACAATGGCGTATCCTGCCATGCCTGCCGCTTCGCCGATTATTACGAAGTTGGCTGCGCTTAGGGTGCCGCCTATGCCCAGCATTGTTGTGCGGACAAGCCCGAGGTCTCTTTTCAGCTGTGGTTCGTCCATGGCAGTCAACTCTTATGGTTCGTAAAAGAGGAAAAGCCCGCTTATGACTGATAGCAAGCCGAAGATGATGAAGGTCCAAAGGTAAAGGCCAATTGCTTCTGCAGGGAAGCCTAAGGCTGTTTGGAGGTCGAAGATGTTGTAGAATATGAAGAAGGCGAGTAGCATGATTAATGCTCCTATTGTGGTCTGTGTTAAGCCGATTATCTTTGAGAGGATTCTTTTTGGGTTCATGGCTGGTCACTTCTTCATGAGGAGGATTATTCCTGCGATGAAATCTAGTATTCCGATGGCTAGAAATATCATCGTTAGCAACAACGTGGTTGCTGGGTCTGCGAAAACTTCTACGTCAATCATGTTCAGTAATACTAGAAGAATTGTTCCTGTTAAAATTAGGCTCGTTACTATCAGGAAACCGCCTATAGCGAGGCTTAGTCTGACGAGTTTCCGCATACATTTCACTCGGCTGGTTACAAGAGACGCAAACTTAAGCGGATAATATTGTTTAAAGCAAATTTAATACATTTGCTAGTTTAACGAAGACCACGCTGAAGTCGGCGTTAGCGAGTTAACTGGAAGAGCAGATAACCGGGCGCTGGTTGTGTTATGTCAACAGTTAGGTTTTTACGGCTGTTAAAACTAGTTTTGTCGTGTTCACGTTGACTTCTGTGATTTTACAGTTCTTGAATTCCTTGGCTTCGCCTAACACGCTTTTCACGATGACATTGTCGCCGTCTGTTTTCGCGTAGACTACATCTTTAAACAAGATTTCCCCGTTTAGGATAACCTTGAACTCACACATTTTGTATTCACAACTTTGAAAGAGTTTCTCTCGGTTATAAGCGCTTTGCTCCAACTTTTACATGCGGCTACGCCTGCTTAGCCCCGCTTTGGAGGATGCTCTAGGTGATTGCGTTCAAAATGAGTGGAATTAAAACGCTTACTACTATGATGTACACAATCAGCAGTGTTATGCTTATTAACAGGTTTTTGAGCCAGTTTTTGCTCCACGCCAAGCCGAAGGGGATGCCGATGGCGAAGCCTATTATGTGGGCTATGTAAGCTACATTTCCTTCGGCGCCGGAATAAATCGCCAACGCGTTATACCCGAAGTAAAGGATTGCTATAAGCCCTTGAGGCAGGACCAAAATTGACAGTTTCAAGGGTTTAATCAGCATGACTACTGCGGATAACGTGAATATGGCTGCCGAAGCGCCTATCAAAGGGGTTGTCCAATCATAGAAAAGCAGGCTTAACGGAAATGTCACTATGCCGCCGACGAAGAATACCCCTAACGTTTTTGCTGCTCCCATTTCTTCTTCTAAGGTGTTGCCGAATACGTAGAGGAAAAGCATGTTGCCTGCTAAGTGCAGGATGTCGGCGTGGAGAAACAGTGAAGTAACCAGAGTCCACACTCTTCCGTTGAAGAGGTTAACACCGCTAAAAGCCAGGTAGTCAACAAGCGTGTCTGAATTTAAAAGCCAGAACACTAGGGAAACAATAATGCACGTGATGATTACAAGGTTGATTTTTCTCGCCTGAGACGCCTCCTTGGAGAATCAATAGCGCTGTGGGTTAATGAAAATTTCTGAAGAATTAAACTGGTTTTCAATGTTAAATATAGGGGCGGCTTCTGTAATTAGAATCAACTTTTTAATTAAGCTAATAGATATAACTGTGGTAGGAGAGGGTATTTTGGAACCTGAAGAGTTGAAGAAGGAGCCTTCGATTTCTCTTGGGAATAATCTGCCGCTTCGCCGTGATCACGGTCTCACGGCTCCTTTGAGTTTAGAGGAGCTTATGACTCGTGAGGTTGTCACGGTAACCCCACAATATACGCTATATGAAGCTGCACACCTCATGGGAGAGAAACGCATTGGAAGCTTGCTGGTTTTAAAGTATGATACTCTGGTTGGCATAATAACTGAGCGCGATTTGTTGAATGTTGTCAGTTGCGGAGTGAAGCTGGAGAAAGATTGGATAGGCGGCGGCACCAGCATACGCGAAGAAAAAGTTGAAAGTGTTATGTCTTTTCCAGTTGTTAAAATTTGTTCGGATTCCCCGTTGAAAGAGGCTGCTCGTATTATGATTGAGAAGAGAATCCGGCGCCTTGCAGTTTGTGACTCGGGGGAGGTTGTTGGGATTGTAACGGCTGGAGACATGATTAGAAGCCTTCCTGAGGCTCCTGAAAAAATGAAAGTATGGTTTCAAGTTGATTACTTCATGGCTAAAAAAGTCGTGACCGTTGATGAGGAGATGCTTGTAGAGAATGTGGCGGGAGTCATGGCGGCTAAACGCGTAGGCAGCGTAATAGTAACCAAACAAGGAAAACCTAAAGGCATATTCACCGAAAGAGACTTGCTGACAAAGTTTTTGGCTGGTGATAAATCGTTAATAGCGGAAGTAGGTGACCACTGCTCATCACCGCTTATTACGGCACCTATCGGAATGTGCATTCATGAAGCAGCGAAACTTATGACTAAAAACCGAATAAAGCGACTGCCAATTACTAAAGAAAAGGAACTTATAGGTGTTCTTTCAGCGCGTGACTTGGTTGAAGCATACGCCCGCGCGGCTACATGAAAAACGGTTCTATGCGAGTTTGGGTGCACTGGACGTTAATACCCACTTCAAGCAGGCACGGTTCTTTAAGCCAGAATTATTTTTTATCTCGCGTTTCTTTTCGAGCTTTTTCTGAGCTACTCTTTCTACGTGTGACTTTTTTGCTTTGAGCGGGCAAAGTCTATGTGTATTCTCGGAAGGTATGCCCGCATTTTGTGCATCTCATGAACTGGGTTGACGATTCATCTCCGCCTCGTGTTTGTACTTGCCAGACGTAGACCAAGTTGTTTCCGCATTTTGGACATTCGACTTTGAGAGTGGGCAATGTATTCATTTTTTGGTCTTCTTTACTTATCACCGTTACTGACTTCTTGGTGTTGTTTATGCGCTCGTTTACTTTTGGTTTAACTTTCCCCGGTCCTTGTTTTTTGTAGTCACATTTGGAGCATGCAAGCACTACCTCGACATCTTTGCCAACTTTTACTTTTTTGAGTTCGAGACGGGAACCACATTTCGGACAAAACTCCATATTCAAAACACCCTCTTCATTATTTACCCGTTGATTACACTTACGCCCTCACCAAAAGACGCAAATCCGATATAAGCCTTTTCCAACTCCCGTTGAATTATCTGGTTGATTTTTGTGTTTTTCCTGAACTAAGTGCTCTCTGGAAGTCTTACCGTGAAATAATATTGGATAACAATGTTATAGTGACACACATATCGCGCGTTGACACCAACAACCTTAAGTAAGCCAACCTGGAATCTGGAGCGCCAAATGTTATTAGCCAATAACGAGAATAACGGTTCATTTGCTGGTGGTTTGATGACTGAAGAAACTTCAAACAAGGGAAGCCCAGTGGCATTCGGCAAAGAAGTTTTGCAGAGTGAAACAGTGCGCAACAAGAAGATCATGAACCTCATAGCAAATACTAACATAATTCTGCTGAGCACTTTGGAGGATCTCGCAGATTTAATGATGAAAGCAACGGGTGTCCTGGCGTCGGGAATAGCGGGTGCTATTGGCGGAGAGGAAGCTGCAAAAGAAGTTGATGACGAATTTCAACAAAAACTGCCTGAAGTCCATGAAAAACTAAAAGCCGTAGTTTCTGATGTCCGACAAGATGTTCATCGCCAAATGGAGCAGAAAAGAGGCAATATTGAACCTCTTCTTCCAGATCCACGCTTTGATGATGCACTGAAAATAGTTGATGCTTACGAGTTTAAACTGCCGAAGTTGACTGAAGAACTTGGCGCTGAATCACTCGCAGCGTATTTACAATTATTGATAACCGAACATCCGAAATTCAATGAAATGTTCAAAAAACTAACCACCTTGATGAACGAAATGCAATAGGCTTGACATATCACCACAACTTCCATAAGACACCAGCAGTTCTTCGGCAGAAATTAAATTGGGCTTCTCCCATTTTTAATGTTTGTTTTTGTGTTTTCCGTGGGATAAGTAATTATAATTCTTGGCTCCTATACGTTTAAGATTATAATCGGTTTAGCGTTGATTCGCAATGCCTGAGGAAAGCTCTTCAAACGTAGACATATTCGGTCTTTTATCGGTTGATAAAGAGGCTGAGGAGAAAA
>JAFGLT010000049.1 GCA_016927895.1 Candidatus Bathyarchaeota archaeon
AATATCCACGGACATCATTAGGAAACAACTTGAGCGATTTGGCTAAACAACTTCCCGACCTTGTTTTTGAGTTAGTTGCAGAGCTTGTTGCAAGCGGCGACCGTAACTCTTACTGGATCGCTTACAGAGCATGTAGAAATCTTGTTAAAAAGGAGCCGATTAAAGTGATGAACCTTCTGAAGATTGACGAGTACAGGTATAAGAAAAGGGTGTATAGGCGAAGTGAATATCAGAGAGATTAAGGCAAAATCAATCTTGCGGAAGCACAAGAAAATTGATTCTTGGTTCGTTTCGCGGTACGGGATGAACCTTTACAGAGGCTGTGCCCATAACTGCGTGTACTGCGATGGCCGTTCAGAACGTTATCAAGTTGACGGCGTCTTTGGAGAGAACGTTGTAGTAAAAACAAACGCGGTAGAAATCCTGCGCAGAGAATTAAAGCCTATTTGTCGGCGAGTCAAACTGAAGCCAGGCTACATAATGGTGGGAGGCGGTGTTGGCGATGGTTATCAGCCAGTGGAAGAGAAGTATCAGTTAACCAGAAAAACACTTCAACTTTTACGTGAATACAGGTGGCCAGTGCATGTACTAACAAAATCAACACTTGTCGAGAGAGATCTTGACGTTCTCAAGCGAATGAACCAGCAGAATAGAGCAATAGTAAGCTTCAGTTTCTCCTCAACAAACGATGAAACAAGTACTATCTTTGAACCACACGTCCCGCCTCCAAGCGAACGCCTGAAAACCCTTGCCTTCTTCAAAAGAAATGGGGTCGCATGCGGGATGTTTCTTCTTCCTGTTATCCCGTTCATAACCGACACTCCCGAAATGATTGCTGAAGCTTTGCGTAAGGCTCATGAAATTGGTGTTGACTTCGTAATCTTCGGAGGCATGACCCTGAAAGAGGGAAGACAAAAAGAACACTTCTTCAGTTTACTCAGAGAAAAAAATCCTGAGCTTATGGCAAAGTACAAGAAGCTTTATGACGGAAAAAACACGTGGGGCCAAGCAACAGGCGAGTACTACAACACGATTTCCTCGGTTTTCAACGAAATGAGCAAAAGGTACAAAATCGCTAGACGCATGCCTCCAGCTCTCTACAATGACATTTTATCAGAAAACGACTTGGTGACAGTAATGCTGGAGCAACTTGACTATTTTCTGCAGTTAGAAGGCAAACGCTCATCTTATGGTTACGCTGCCTACGCAATCTCACAGTTGAACATGCCCCTGTCAACCATGAAGAACCAGCTAAGAGAGATTAAAAGCGTTGGCGAAAAAACGGAGAAAATAATTCTTGAAATACTTGAAACTAAAAACTCGTCTTACTACAACAGTTTAATCTAGAATTATTGCCTAAGGCTGGTGAGCTTTCAGTGTTGTCAAAAATGTTTAAGTCTTATTTTAAGTCTCCCTTGAGGAAAGTTGAAGCGGCGAGTTTTTTGCTGTTCTGCAAATAGCAAATTTCCCGATTGCTAAGCGAGGTCGAATAGTGTTTGGGAACAAGCCGCGAATATGAAGAGGTAAAACGTCATCAAACTTGACTTCGAGAATTACTCCTTGCTCCTCGTTAACGCCCATGGTGGAACTATTAGGATCGAATAATGATGCTGACCCTAGGCCAGTATGCAGTTCGATATCGAATGTGATTCGGACGTTGCCAACAGGATGAATGTATGCTTCTCGGTGATAGTCCACTAGTACCACAGGTCGAAGAAGGGCGTATCGGCTCTCCAGGTAGAATGATTTTAGAAGGTGGTTCCCTGAGTCCGCTAGGAAGGCAACATCACCTGCGATGATACGGTCAGCCTCTTCGCGGGTGAGCCTGGCACTCTCCTTGAAGACATAATGATCATGCTTAGTTTTCCGTTCAAACTTGATGCATTCATCGTTGCAGTTGTAGATTCTTATCCGATATTTCTTCCGTCGAGCAACTCCAGAGATTTTCTCGAAGAGCGCGGTATTCTTGAAGTCGTCAAAATAAAGGCTTCTGACGTGATAGCGCCCGTTGGGTCCCGCGTGCGGGTCTGGTTTAAGAACGGCCGCCAACTTTTTTCGAAGAAGCTGGTACTGGAAGTAGTCAATGTTGTACTTCAGTTCATGCCTTAGGCGCGGTTCACTCTTTTTATTCGTCATCGTTTACGCCTCGTATATATCTTGCCCGCAACTACTACAATCGCACTTAGACCGATAATTGTACCGATTAGCAGCACAACTAACCAAACCGACGTGTCAGAACCTGGTTGCCGTTTATCATTTCCCCATCCAGGTGTGGCTTTTAGCAGGTAGTCCCAATTTTCACCGCCATCAGGCATGCGACCATAAGAAACATCTCCGAGCTGCTTTACAAAAGTCACTGAGTCGATTAGTTTCACCCCGTCACTTGCGAATAGACCAACTGCTTCACCGTTTGCATTGAGACCAAAGCTCGTATGCAAAGAACTGTTATCAGAAGAACCGCCAGCCCAGATGAGCAAATAACCTCCCGATTCTATTAAAGTGTCATTAGGAAAGCGCCATGCAGTAGGATCTGCCAAGTCATCGGTCAAGTACATGCCGCCTAAGTCAATCGTCTCGTTACTTGCATTGTACAGTTCTATCCAGTCAGGATATGTTCCATCAGAATCTGCGATAGTAATTTGGTTGTCAGCCATGAGTTCATTAATGAATAAGCCGTCAGGAACACTGCCAAAAGGAGTGGCTACTTCAACGTTTACGACCTTCCCTTGATTATTCTCTAACCCAAGAGTGGGCGTCAAATAGTTCCAGCTTAAATTACCATTAGGAAGACGACCATAGGAAACATCATTCACCTGATTATCAAAGACAATAGCATCAATTACCGATTTGCCATCACATGCAAAAAGACCAATTTCTTCCCCGTTTGAGTTAAGAGCAAAACTCGCATGCAAAGAATCCAGACTAGAAACATTGTCTGCCCAAACAACCAAGAAACCATTAGGCGCTATGAATGTGCCAGACGGAAACTGCCAAGCACATGGATTTGCCAAGTTATCAGAAAGATACATGCCGCTAACATCTACAGAAACACTTCCCCCGTTGTACAGTTCTATCCAATCAGAATAGAAACAGTCGGGCCCAGGAATCGCTATATCGTTGTTAGCCATAAACTCGTTAATAACCAAATCATTTGGGATTCCAGATATCTCAGATTCATAGGACTCGTTTGGCACGCCAGGAGTTGGGGTTAGCTGATTCCAGCTGGGACTACCGTCAGGAAAACGACCGAACGACGCATCAGAATCTTGTGCACCAAATCTAATCGAATCAATTAACGTCTCCTCATCCTCTGCGAATAGACCAATCTCTTCACCTGTCGCATTAAGACCAAAACTCGTATGTAACGACCCCGAATAGAGCGTGTTATCTGCCCAAACAACTAAAAAACTATCAGATTCTATAGTTGTGCCAGACGGAAATTGCCACTTAAGGTCTGATAGGTCATCTGTGAGGTACATGCCGCTGAGATCAACTGCTTCTGTGCCGTCGTTGTATAGTTCTATCCAGTCAGGATAATCACCGTCAGGTCCTGCCACTGCATCGTCATTTTTGGCCATGAACTCGTTAATGAAAAGGTCTGTTGGTATAGAGGCTTTGGGGTCTTCAGGGGTCACAGGTGTACCTAAAGTGTTTGATAGGCTAGGGGTTGGTGTTAGGTAGTTCCATGTTGAACCACCATCAGGTTGCCTTCCATACGATATATCATTGAACTGTTGGGCAAAAGGAATTGAATCAATCAATGTCTCAGCGTCTTCCGCCAGTAAACATATGACTTCCCCTTTCGCGTTGAGATTGAAATTCAAGTATGCTACTGACTTAGAATAGTTACCTGCCCAAACAACGAGGAAGCCCCCTGCTTCGATTACTGTGCCAGACGGAAATTGCCACTTAAGGTCTGATAGGTCATCAGACAAGTACATCCCCGCGACGTCAACTGACTCATCACCCGCGTTGTACAGTTCTATCCAGTCAGGGTAACCACCATCTGGACCAGCAACTTCTTCGTCATTGTTAGCCATAAACTCGTTAATAACCAACCCGTCTGGGACGCTGGTTTGCCCCCCACCAAGGGGTATAGCGGACAACAAAAGTGTAAAAACCATTACTGCTAATGATAGCCGTGATTTTATTAGATGAGAATTAACTCCCTTCACGTTATCTACCTTCTAACCTTCTATTCACATCCAGCGGAAACAGTATTAAATAGTTAAGCAACGTCAGCGTTGTAGCTGACAAGCGCCGCGTTACTCACGCCTTTAATCTTCAGTAGTTCGTCCACTTGTGACGCATCCTTCGCTTTCATTCGGACTTCCAGAATTAGCTCAACTCCAGCAGGATTTATGGTTCGTGATCTTAACTTGTGTTTGGGAACGGCTTTCTGGACTGCTTCCTCAGCTTCACTTGAATAGTTAACTACCAGCAAGTATGGGTCGTTGCTGCGAAAGCTCGCTCGACTTAATACAAACATAAAGAGTCCGATTACGGGGGATCCTACGATGGCTATCATGTATAGACCTGCTCCACTAATTATTCCAACTGCAATGGCCCAAAACGTAAACACAATATCCGCAGGGTCCTTAATGGCAGTGCGAAAACGTACAATGCTTAAGGCGCCTACCATTCCCAAGGAGAGGGCTATGTTAGAGCTGATTGGCAAAACGACTAGCGTCACCACCAGACCAGTTAATACCAGTCCGACATTGAAGTTTCGGGTGTAAATAACCCCACTGAAAGTTTTGCGGTACATGTAAAAGATAAATAAAGTAACTCCAAAAGTGACCATAAGACTCAGCAGCACTCGCTCGACAGTAAGGGCTTGGTACGCGTTGGCCGGGTTCAAGAACTCTTGTATCAACTCTTCTAAAGTCATTGTTTCCACCCCTTATTTGCAAAAAGCGATTTCCCCAGCTTTATTACACCCTGTTGAGCTTGCTTGTCCAATTTGAAATAAAAGCTTTTCTAAAAACATTAGAAATTAAACAGTAAAACGGTTTACTTTGTTTTTAAACTCTCAAAAACTGTCAACTTGACAAAAAGAAAAGAAATCCCGTTTTAAACACAGTTACAACATGAAAAATGTGCACCTTTTCAGCAAGTTGAAAAAGAATCAGGTGATATGGTAAAAGCTCCACCTATAGGACTCGTATGCCAGACAAGTGGAGATGTCAGTCGCAAAAATCTTTCTTTAGTTCAGCTTGAAGTAGATGCGCCTGTTATTTTTACCCTTATTCTCAGTTTTTATGAGCTCAACCTTACCAATCTCTCTCAGGGTTCTAACATGCGTACCACCATCAGCCTGCTTATCCACACCGACAATTTCTACTATTCGTAGAACTGGAAGGTCTGGAGGGAAAGCCCCAGACACCTTAACAACGCCTGGAATTTTCATAGCTTCATCTTTCGGTAATTCATACCACTTTACGGGAACGTCAGTATCGAATAGCATGTTAGATTTAGCAAGATAATTTTCCAGAATTTCTCGGTCAAAGTGTTTTAAATTGAAATCGAAGCGAACGCGGTCCTCTTCAAGTTGGTTACCTGTGATAAGGGCACCCGTTCCTTGATTTAGGAGAGATGCTAAGACGTGAGCAGCTGTGTGACTCCGCATTAGTTTATACCTTCGCGCCCAATTAAGAACACAATAAACTTCGTCGCCTACTTGAAGCCCATCATGGTCCACTTCATGAGAGATTTCACCTGAAAACTTGCCCACATAAACCACTTTGTATGTTTCGTTATCTTTGATTAATTCGCCGGTATCATGTGGTTGACCTCCACCTTTTGGGTAAAAGATAGTTTGGTTTAGAGTTACGTATTTTCCGTTTTTGACGGATGTTATAGTTGCTTTGGATTCCTTGAGGTAACTGTCTACCAAAAACAGTTCTTTAGTCATCTAATATCAACCTTACAAACAAACCCCCGCTTTTTTATATTTTGCTTCTACGAACTTTTGGAGTTCAGTTGTGCAAACTTATTTCACGTTATAAAAGCTAAATCCGATTTTTTATTATCGTCAGCAGACTATAAAATATGGTCGCTTACGTTATGCCATTAAATATCTGATCTGCGCATTTAGAAAGCGTATGTTCGAGTTCCTAGTCTTAATTGCTGCATCAGCCACATTGGTTGCCGCCTTCGCTTACATACGCTCCATGTTCAAAGGCCAAACAAAACCCAATCGCGTTACCTGGCTGATGTGGACCATCGCGCCCTTCACAGCCGCCTTCGCTGCCTTCTCCAGCGGCGCAACCTGGGCTGCTGTGCCCGTGCTAATGTCAGGTCTTTCCCCCTTCCTTATTCTGTTAGCTTCTTTCCTTAACAAGAGAGCCTACTGGAAACTCTCAGCATTCGACTATGCCTGTGGAGTACTGTCGGCTCTGGCGTTAGTATTTTGGTACGTAACAGAGAACCCCAACGTAGCCATAGTTTTCGCAATTTTCAGCGACGCCCTAGCAGCAACACCAACGCTCAGAAAAGCCTGGCACAACCCGCAGACCGAATTTCGCTGGCCCTTCTTAGTTGGTGTCTTTAGTCCGATGACAAGTTTTCTCGTTGCACCAGCGTGGACATTCTCCGAGATAGCCTTTCCGGCTTACCTGATAGCTATTAACATCTTGCTTGTATTTTCAATGTCAAACAGAAAACAAAAACGCACCGCCGCATGATGCCATTGTTGCCGCGTTTTGTAGAGTCTTTTGGACAGCTAATTTGCTGTGTCAGCTTTTTTTGTAAAAAAATTTGGCGAAAAAAGAAAATAGGAAGAGAGAAAAGCGGTAGTTTTTCTCGTTAGAGTAAGCGCCGCCGATAGGACTCGAACCTATGACCGACTGGTTAACAGCCAGCCGCTCTACCTAGCTGAGCTACGGCGGCGCAGCGTGGCACTTATCAACTTTCAGTTCAATAAAAGTATTTAAGGATACTCATTTGTTGCGGAGCGTTATTTTATCTGTCGTATTTTGCGTTTGGCTATTCCCGAGAAGCGCTTGTAGAATTCTTTTAGGAAGCGTCCGTACCATTTGCCTTCAAAGGATATTTCGAGTAGGTTGTCCACCCAGTTAAAGTCGTGTTCCGTACATTGAAACAGCAACTGCTTATGCAGGTCGCTTAATTCGGCTCTTCTAAACCAATCTTTGTTTTTCAACCTACCTAATGGAACAAAAAACAAGGGTACAATCAGGCTTCGACAACACTTAAGGTCGTCCACCAGCTCCATCGTTTTCAGTATGTCGTCTTCTGTCTCGTTGGGAAGCCCCACTATGAGTGTGCAGGCTGGAACCAGCTTGTTATCATGCATTAAGCCCATGCCTGTGCGGACGACTTCTGGC
>JAFGLT010000050.1 GCA_016927895.1 Candidatus Bathyarchaeota archaeon
TACATTGAACCTGCAGGCGGGAATATCGGGTTTGAAATAGGAAAAGAAGGCTCTACTGTAACTTGGGCAGGCGCTTTGGCACCAGTGAACTCTTATTTGGCAGTAGGCAAGTGGAGTCACATTGTTGGCACCGCAGACACGGCGACGCATAAGGTCTGCTTGTACATAGACGGCGTCAAAGTTGATGAAAGAAGTTTTTCAGGTCAAATAAACACTAATTCAATAGCATTTCAGATAGGCAAACGATCTGACGGCGGGTATTTCGGCGGCATAATTGACGAAGTTCGCATCTACGACCGTGCACTGTCAGCAAGTGAAATATCTAGCTATTACGATGCAAACAAACCCGTCCACTGGTTAACAGTCACTGCTATTTGTGACCCGTATGGCGCTACATTGTATCCGTGGGTTAAGATCGATGGGCACTATACAGACTACATTAACAGCCTAACTCGGGGATCTTATACGGTTGAAGTGGAAGATCCTTGGTGGTTTCCCTACGGTGAATTTGAATTCGACCGCTTCACATACGACGGCACTACGGTCACCAGTAACCCAATGCCAATGTATGTATCCAAGGACACCGAAGTCATAGCACATTACACGTTATCTGGGTGGTAACAGTCGCAAAATCAAATCTCTCTTTCCTCCTTTTTCTGAATTCCATGTTAACGCATTCTTAGTCAAGAAATCTTGACAAAAAGCCTTTTAATTGAGTACGCTGCGTGGTATTATAGGGATAAACATGAGTAAAAGCGCCGTGCTGCTTTTTGCTCTAATACTTTTAACTGGGTCATTTGTTATTACACGCGGGTCTGTTTCTGCGGTTGACTTTGGCTCTTGGACTACTGAAGCTTCCATGCAGGAGGCGAGGAGCGAATTAGGCGTTGCCGTGGTGAATGGAAGAATCTACGCTATTGGAGGCTCCACGTTGCAGGGGGAAGAGCCGTATACTGGTGGAATTGTAGGCACAAACGAGGAGTACGACCCGTTTTCAGACACTTGGGTGTTTAAGACGCCAATGCCGACTCCCAGAACCGATTTTGGCATCGCAGTATACAACAACAAGATTTACTGCATAGGCGGAAAAGACAGTGAGTCTATTACCAATGTGAACGAGGTTTATGACCCCGCAACTGACACGTGGGAAACGATGGCGTCTATGCCAACGCCGAGATATGGCGTGCGGGCTAGCGTTGTAAACGGGAAGATGTATCTCATAGGCGGAGATGATCCTGATGTGAGTATTGATTGGGGTGCATCGACGCATAATGAGGTTTATGACCCCGCAACTGATTCTTGGAGCACGAAAACTCCTGTTCCTCATCCAACAACCAGGTACGCTTCAGTAGTCTTCGATGAAAAGATATACGTTATAGGCGGCTACATCGGTAGGGGAAGTGCGAGGGATGGTGCAGAAGCTTTGCATTTTGATTTGAACCAAGTGTATGATACCGAGACCGACAGTTGGGCTTACGGATCTCCTTTAACAGAAGGTTATGGCGGCGTTGCTGGGGCAGTAACAACGGGCGTGAATGCTCCTAGGCGAATCTATGTTCTAGGGAATATGAGACGGAATTTTGGGGACGACACCGATTATTTTGTTCGAGTTTATGACCCTGTTGGCGACAGCTGGGCATCTGGGGCTAATATTCCCACTGACCGCGGGAATTTCGGTGTTGCCGTGCTAGATGATATGCTGTACGTAATTGGAGGTGGAACTGCTTACCTGAATGGCTTCAACATTGGTGACCCTATTACTTTAACGAAGTATGCTGCAAACGAGCGGTACACTCCAATCGGATATGGAACCGTTTTGCCTGTTGTCGATTTGGTTTCGCCGCAGAATCAAACGTACAACGCGTCAAGTGTTTCCTTGGTTTTCATGGTTAACAAGCCTGTTTTATGGATGGGCTACAGCATAGACGGGCAAGACAACGTGACAGTCACTGGCAACACCACACTACCAGATTTATCCAGCGGCTTACACAACGTTACGGTTTACGCAAGGGACGAGTTTGGTAATACGGGTACTTCCGCGACAGCCAGCTTTACCATAGCTGAGGAATCACAGTCTTTCCCCATTGTGCCTGTTGCCGCTGCTTCTGTCGGCTCTGTCATTGTGGTGGCTGCGGCTCTGCTTGTGTACTTCAATAAACGCAAACATTAAGCATGTTTCATTAGTGGCTTTGTTTTAAGGTTTTTCTTCTAATAGTTTACTATTAAGGTTATTTTTCAGCGGAATTTCTTTTATGCGGCTCGTTTCATAAAAGCAACCACTTAGAGGCTTGACTCTTATTGGAGAACGGTACAAAGCGCTTGATGCTAATCGTGGCGGTTGCTTCTGCATCTTCAATCGCCGTGATTAATGGAAGCTCTGCTGGTTTACTTGAAGATACGCAAACATTAAACGCAAAGAATTTGGCTTCCCCTTTTTCCTACCAATCTTTCTTTTCGCAAAATGCAGCCGAAACAGCAAATCTCCATGCATGCGCGTTATATAAGCGAGAACAGTTTTTTCCGAGCAGTAGCGTTGAGGCTTCAGTGAGCTTCTATTTGACTCTTTATATAAGGGGGGCTATAAACAAAAATCGCATAAACGAAACGCATGGAAAACTATCCGCTTTTAACCAGTGTTCTGTTAGATTCAGAAACCACGTGTCATTAGCTTATTTGGTGGAATTGTTGGTCGTTGAATTCGTATATTGCTTGGTAGTCTGAGAGTGTGAGGAAGTCTCCTACGAGTGTTGCGAACCCGTTTTCTTGTGGTTCCAGGTTGTACCAGCCCAGAGAGCCTAAGTTTATTTTCACCCATGCGTGGTATCCATTCTGGTTTTTACCTATGACTATGTAAACGTCATCTGGAGAATAACCCGCAGCACGAAGCAGCGAACACAGGAGAATTGAGAAGTCTTCGCAGTCGCCGGTTTTCAGAGCCACAGTTTCTTCGCCGAACTGCCAGTAGTCGCGAACTCCGTGAACGTCGTCGTCATGTTCGTATTGGATGTTGTTTCCAACCCAGTTTCTCAGCGCAATCCAATCTTTCACGTTAATCAGCCCCTCCTCTATCAGCTCGTCCTTAAGCGCAACCAAGCTGGGTTCTCTGGGAGTGACAAACAGCTTGACAAGTTCTGGTTTGTCGCTGAAACTTCGTAGCACATCCGCACCAAACGAAAACGAGTAAAAATCCGCCGAATCCTCACATGAAGCTTGCACCTGCACCACATGCAGTTCATCAATAACTGTTGAAACCACTCGATAATAGTTGGCAGTGTCAGAAACCGAGAGCGACTGGATCAACTTATCCTGAGTTTCTCCGTCGACAGCAGTTGTAAGCGTCACATTTTGCGCGGTTGCATTTCCCAAGTTCGAAACCGAATATGCAATCGTGTAGTAGCCTTCTGGCGAGTTGGCTTCATCTAAGTATCCGTCTACTCTTAAAACCGCGATGTGCGTGTCTTCGGGTTCACGGAGCGAAAGTCTTTCTAGGATAGGGTCGAGAAGTGAGGTTGTGTTTGAAACAAAAACGGCGACCGCTATCACAAGCACAATAGCGAGTACGATAAGCGACTTGGAACCCATGTTAACCTCACCTAAAATTGTCCATCCAAAGCATATAAGCCTTCAACCGGAGAGCGACTCTAAAAAAGCATATGGGGGACCAGAACACAGTATAATTTGGTGTTTGCAACGAAAAAGTGGGCGATAGTGTTGATTTTTGTAGTTATGTTTTCAGCGTCAGCAGGCTTAGCTGGTAATGCAGAGGCTAACCTTGGCTCGGAAACCACGCTGATTCTTGCGATGCCTGAGGAATACATCAACTACACAATCTCTCGTGTTAACGGAACTTGGTGGGCGAAAATTGACGGCGAATACCCTCTTTACTTTCTTGACGAGTCAGGTGAAGCTGCGTCTTGTGTTCCCTCGGAGTTGCCTATGGTTTATCCTACGCCGCCAAACACAACTAATATTCATGTGTGGGTGAACGGGTCGGAAATTGCGTGGACTGACTGGTTTTACGATACGCATCACACTGCTATTGGTGACTGGGATATGATTTACTGCGTTGTTAGCCCTGTTTCACCGTTTTTCCTGCTTACTATTCATTACGAGCATCCAGTTGAGGTGGTTAACGGGAGCAACTTGTTCCTGTATGACCTTAACATCCGCGATTACTTGACGGAAGTAAGCAACACTTCGATAGCGTATTTCACGGTGCGTTTTGAAGGTGAGGTTTCGGATGTTCGCGCTTACACCACGTTTACGGATAGCGTTTGGAACTCGAAGTACTTAGCGATTAACAGTGACGGTGATGAAACAATGGTTGATATTGAGATGCGTTCTGTGTTGGATGAGGCGTTGGCGGGTGACTTGGTGGTGATGTTTAATGATTCTTCAGCTGAGGGTTCAGGTGAGTTTCCGTATTGGCTCGTTGCAGTTCCGGTTTTTGTGTTTGCAGGTTTCTTGGTGGCGATGGTTTACAGAAGGAAACGTGGATGAGAATTTGGGTTGATTTGATGTTCTGGTTGAATAATGAGCGTACCTGCTGTTTTTTGCCTGAGGTTTGTTTGCGTCAGGGAAAACGTTTTACCGCGTTTGTTTTGGCTCATTTGGGTCAACTGCGCGTATGTGCCTACGGCAGTGCGGGATTTCGTATTCGAACAGGGGCACTTTTTTCATTTGTTTTTCGCTTCTCCCGCTTATGCAGAAACGGCTGGTTCCGATTAAAGTGTTCTCGATATAGAAACTATAGACTATATAGTCCATGCGTGTTTACTAGCTTGCAGCGTCAGGTGTGAAATTGTGGTTCGCGGGGAAAAACCGAGGATTGTCTACTGGCTGGATAACAGTCTTTACTTGAACATTACCAACAGGTGTTCTAACCGCTGCTGGTTCTGCATCCGCAACTTCAAAACGGGCGTTGGCGGCTTCAACCTGAAACTGGAAAGGGAGCCAACAATAGACGAGGTGAAGGCTGAGCTTGAAGAGGCTTTGGGGTTGAGACGTTGGAGTGAGGTGGTTTTCTGCGGTTTCGGCGAATCCACTGCAAGATTGGATGTTCTGCTGGAGGTTGCAAGGTGGATACGGGAACGCTGTGACGGTTCAATTCCGATAAGGGTCGACACAAACGGTCACGGTTACGTGTTGAACAAGGGCAGAAACGTTGCAGAAGAGTTGCATGATGCTGGTGTCCGCAGCGTCAGCGTGAGCTTGAACGGTCATGATGAGGAGAGTTACGCGGAAAACTGCAGACCAGAGTTCTCTGGCGGCTTCGCTGCTGTGCTGGATTTCGTCAAAAAAGCGAAGAAAGCCGGGTTAGATGTTGAGGTTTCAGCGGTGAGAATGCCCGAAGTCAACATGGAAAAAGTCAAGGCAGTTGCCGAATCACTCTGTGTACCCTTGAGAATCAGAGATTACATCCCATGCTTCTGGTGAACCTACGTGTGATTTTTTTCTATACCCCTCTATACGTAAAACTGTTGTTCTAACCGTAGTTTTTCAAAAAGTTTGTATATTTTACGATTAAAAAGTAAAAGCATAAAGTGTTAATCCCAGCGCCTCAGTGTTTAGTGTTTGCGTTTCTTGAAGTA
>JAFGLT010000051.1 GCA_016927895.1 Candidatus Bathyarchaeota archaeon
CGAAAGCAAAGGCAAAGCCGAAGGCAAAGGCGAAAAGCCCAGCTAAAAGCAAGAAAGCTTAGTGTAAATTCTCCGTTTTTTATGGAGAACTCACCGTTTTTTTTGTTTCCATTAAGAATAAATTTAGCTTTTCTTTAACACTACTGAATTTGCTTCTTTATTTCAGCAAGTCAGCATCTGAAGTGACGGAGGTGAATGAGTAAGATGGATAATACTATAGTCCACTTTGAAATTCCAGCTGCAGACGTTGAGAAGATGAAGCGGTTCTACGAGGGGCTGTTCGGATGGAAAATTGAAAAGGACCCTGGACCCATAGAGTATTACATGATATATACTGTTCCGGTAGACGAGAAAGGTATAGCGCTCAGGCCAGGGGTAAACGGCGGCATGATCAAGAAGGAAAGCGCGGAGCAGAAACCTGTGAACTACATTTCAGTTGAATCTATAGACGAGTCAATAGAGAAAGTTAAGAAGCTTGGCGGAAAGATAGTTATGCCGAAGCAGGAAATCCCAACCATTGGGTGGATTGCGACAGCCTTGGACCCAGAGGGAAACCAAATTGCCCTGTTACAGTCCATGCGCATGTAACTCTTCTTTTTTTGGGTTAGTTGATTACTCCAGTTGCTTTCGCAGCTTTCTCGCAGGCGTCATGGTCTAAGTTCAGCTTGTGAAAAATTGTGTACCTTTCAGGCCGTATTGTCGCCGCGATTTCTAGGGCTTTAACTAAATCTTCTTCTGTCACACCCAATTCGTGTGCGGTTATTGGCGCGCCTATTTGCTTGAGGCTGGCTCTGATGCGTTCCCACTTTGCTTTGTGAAGGTAAGCGGATAAAATTGAGCCTACACCGCATTGTTCGCCGTGCATTGCGTGTGGGCATTTGAACATGTCGAGAGCGTGGCTGAAAAGGTGTTCTGAGCCGCTACATGGGCGGCTGCTTCCCGCGATGCTCATGGCGACGCCGCAGCTTATTAACGCTTCAAGGAGCACTCTCAGGCCTTCGTCGTTTCCGGGTTTAATGAGCTGGGCGTTTTCTATTACCAGTTTTGCGCTCATCAGGGCAAGGCTGGCTGCGTATTCGCCGTAGTACTCGTTTTTTACTTCGTGAGCTAGTTGCCAATCTTTTACGGCTGTGAACTTGGCGATGGCGTCGCCGCAGCCGCTTATGACGGAGCGCCATGGAGCCTGAGCGACTATATCGGTGTCAGCTATTATGGCGAGAGGGGCTTGTGCCATGACGGAGTAGGGTTTGTCGAGGCCTTTCACGGAAGCTAGCGGGCTTGCTATGCCGTCGTGGGATAAGGTAGTGGGTACGCTGATGAAGGGTATGTCTTGACGTGAAGCGCTTAGTTTTGCAGCGTCAATTTTTGTTCCGCCGCCAACGCCTATAAGGAAGCGCGGCTTCCACTCTTGTATTCGTTCTTCAACCGTTAGAATGTCTTGGCTGGTTGCTGTTTTAACGAGGATAGTGTCCACGTTAATGCCTTTTTGCTGCAGGAGATCACGAACCTGTTTTCCCGCAATCTCAAAGCTTTTCGGTCCTGCAACTATCAACGCTGAACCGGCTAGACCCAGCCGTTGCACTACTTCAGTAATGCGCGCGAGGATCCCGTTTCCAACGATGACCTCCCTCGGAAGCTGCATGTAATGATATGGCGAAGACAAACCGAACCACTATTAAACTTACGTAGTCATAAGTTCATCACATAAGGTTTAAAGCTTTTTGAAACTAACCTCTACCCTCTACATTATAGCCCGAGGAAAAATTCCGCCGCCCTTATTCGAATGCGCGATTTACATACTCAAAAAGACGCGCCATCAAGTAGCTCCGCTCCCCGTTTTCTGCAAGCTATTGGTTGCAAAAACAGCCAATAACGGTAGACCCCCTCTATCGTTTCTGCAATGAACTGCTATTAGGATCCTAATAGGCAACAAATATGATGGCGAGGACAAAAAAAATTGATATAAACGGGGCGTTTCGGGTGTAAATTAAGAAGCAGAAGCATTGAACGGAAAAGTTTGTTGTGTAATGTTTTTTGTTGTATTCAACGTATGATTCTTTGTGATGTTTATGTAGTGTTTAATTCAAAATTTTCAAACCACAATATTAATAAATCTCACATCAGGATTACATCTTGCTACTTCCTAGCAGTGGAAATTACGTACATCCAAGTTTTAGGGAGACAGAAAATAATGGCACAGAATAATGCAGCTAGCCAATTAGTCTTGAAAGGAACAACAACAGTGGGAGTCGTCTGCAAAGACGGCGTAATATTAGCTTCAGACACCCGCGTAACCATGGGTTACTACGTAGCCCACAAATTCGGAAAGAAAGTGTACCAAATAGACGACCATTTAGGCATGACTATAGCAGGCACCGTTGCCGACGCCCAGAAAGTCGTTGATATACTCATCGCAAACGCGAAACTGTACAAGATCAAAATGAACAGGCCCATGCCAGTAAGCGCCGCAGCAAGACTTGTTGCTAACTTGCTTTTTTCCAACAGGTACGTACCGCTATCCACGCAAGTGCTAGTCGGCGGCATAGACAAGACAGGCCCACACGTTTTCAATTTAGACCCATACGGCAGCTTAACAGAGGAAAAATACGTTTCAACAGGTTCGGGTTCCCCAATAGCCTACGGTGTACTAGAAGACACGTACAAAGAAAACATGGCTGTCGAGGAGTTGCTGCCCATCATTTTGAAAGCAGTTAACGCGGCTATGAAGCGTGATATTGCAAGCGGAAACAGCTACAACGTTACAGTAATAGACGATAACGGTTATCGAGAGTTGTCAAAAGAGGAGAAGAATAAGCTTCTGGCAAGCTGAGGAAGTTAAGAATCGTGGCTCGAAGGTCAGGCAAAGAGAAAGATAAAATTGAGATAAGCCAGTATATACTTGAAAAAGTTCCAAGAGAAGTAGAAGTTACCCGAATAGAATACGAAGGTCCCATGCTGGCTGTCTACACCAAGAAACCAGAAATTTTAGTTGACCAAAGCAGTATAGTCGCAGAAATTGTCGGCGTAATACGGAAAAGGATAGTTGTCCGCCCAGACCCTTCAGTTAGGCTTCCAGAAGCAGAAGCTGAAAAGATAACAAGGGAATTGATATCCCCCGAAGCGGAAATAACCGACATAAACTTTGACCCCAGCCTAGGCGAAATAATAATTGAAACAAAAAAGCCCGGCTTGGTTATCGGCAGAAACGGTACAGTCCTGCAGGAAATTATAAAGAGAACAAAGTGGCGCCCTCAAGTCTTGAGAAGTCCTCCAATAAAATCTAAGATTGTTACTCACATGCGCCATTATCTGCACTCCGAAAGCAAAGAACGCGAACGCATACTTCGCAACGTAGGAGAAAGAATCTTTCGACCTAAGGCCTTCGATGTCGGCGATGTCCGAATGGTCGTACTTGGAGGCGCCCAAGAAGTAGGCCGCTCAGCGTTCCTCGTTAAAACAAGAGAAAGCAGCGTTCTACTGGACTGCGGCATCAACCCAGGCTCACAAAGGCCTTTTGAGTCTTTTCCACGTTTTGACTGCCCAGAATTTCAAATAGACCAACTGGACGCGGTGATTATAACCCACGCTCACCTCGACCACTGCGGCTTAGCGCCGTTTCTTTACAAGTACGGCTACGACGGCCCAATTTACTGTTCTGCGCCGACTTCGAACCTTATGACGATGCTTCAGCTGGACTACTTGGACGTGGCAAGCAAGCAGGGAGTCACCCCGTATTACGATCAAAAGGATGTTCGCGAGTGCGTTTTACATACGATTCCTCTTCGGTTCGGCGTCGTAACCGACATAGCGCCAGATATTCGTTTAACTCTGCACAATTCGGGTCACATACTCGGCGCTGCCATGGCGCACTTACACATCGGCGAAGGTTTACACAACATAGTCTACACTAGCGACTACAAGTTCGCGCGGACCATGCTGCTGGAAGCCGCAACCGTAGAGTTTCCGCGTATTGAAACCGTAATCACCGAGAGCACTTACGGAGGGGCAGAAGATTTTATGCCTTCCAGAGTTGAAGCTGAAGAAAGCTTAACCCGAGTTATTAACGAAACTTTGGAGCGCAGAGGCAAAGTGCTCATTCCAGTGCCAGCTGTGGGCAGAGCGCAGGAAATTATGCTGATCATCGACGGTTACATGAAGCGCGGGTTAATGAAGGAAGCACCCGTGTTCATTGAAGGCATGATTTCAGAAGCCACAGCGATTCACACGGCTTACCCAGAGTATTTGGGCAGGGAAGTTCGCCACAGCATCCTCCACGAAGAGGTTAACCCGTTCCAGTCAGACTACTTCACGATTGTTGAGCATCCCAGCATTAGACAAAGCATAATCGAAGGTGAGCCATGCGTTGTTTTGGCGACGTCTGGAATGCTGGAAGGCGGACCCGTAATAGAGTACTTCAAAAACTGGGCTAGCGACGAAAAGAACACCATAATATTCGTAAGCTACCAGATTGAAGGCACCATGGGCAAACGGGTTCAGAAAGGAGTAAACGAAGTTGCAATGATGGACAACGAGGGTAAAATGGCTGTTGTACAAGTCAAAATGCAAACTGAATCCATAGAAGGCTTTTCAGGACACTCTGACAGACGACAATTAATCAGCTACTTAACTCATCTTAAGCCCAAGCCAGAAAGAATCTTTATATGCCATGGAGAAAAAAGCAAAATCATGAACATGGCAGGCTTCCTAGACCATAAAGTCGGAATAACCACAGTTGTTCCAAGTATCTTGGAAACTTTTAGGCTGCTGTAGTCAGAGGCTTACTCGAAACTTGCTTTTTCTCTCGCCAAATCCGTATGTTCTGCGGGCATATCACAACCCGTTCTTCACCTAAGCGGGCGATGTCTCCGCCGATTGATTCCGCGAACTCGTACAGCACGTTTACTGCACTCTTCACGTCTTCTATGCTTTTGCTGGCGAGGGGTGTTATACGCAAAATAAGCACGTTTCCATTTTTCACTTCTTTCTTGATTTCTTCTAAATCTGCCAAGTCTCGCAGAGGCATAGCTTTCAAATAGGTTTTGCTCGAAACTTCTTTATCTGTTGATGGCGGCACGGCTTGTTTCTCGTCCTCTTCTTTCTTCGGTTTGCGGAATAATCCCATAGCTGGCAAGTTTTCTCCTCTCGACGTACTATTTAACTACCTTTCAACAGTTAAGCGTTTCTTAATTTCAAGTCTGAATTTTGATAGTTAATATGAATTGAATTAATAAGTATCTTATGAATTCATGATAAATATTACAGCTTTGTGTTCAAATAGCACCCCTTTTTTTGCTTAGCAGCAACTATCCACCCAGACCAGGCGTTTTGAAGGCAAAACTTAAGAAACGACCACAGCATTGTTTCACAAGAGGTTCAAGCGTAGGCTAAGGTTGTTTGCGAGCACAGGGCGTTAACATGTAAACATGAAAGGTTAAGGCTATGAAAGTGTTGAAAGCCTCAAGTCTTGTTTTATTAATCATAGTTGCCTTCAGTTTGATTACGGTGCCCGTTAAAGCTGAAGACCCCACCTTGGCAGACCAACTAAACATGACATTAAACACTGTTAATTGGTCTTCACCCACATCCTTTGTTGTCCCCCATTTCGGTCTAATATTCGCACGCGAGAGCAACTATGACGCCGCGCTCGTGGCAATTCCAGATTTCAGGATGTTACTTCAGATGAAGAGAATCGCGGAAATTGATGGGTTCAACTCTTCCCTCTTGAACCAAACAGTAGCAGAAGCCCTGATTAACCAGCAGATGATAGGGCACTGGCCCGACCTAGATGACGAGGAGGGAGTGCTGGTTTACTGGAGGTTTATGGTTTTCGCATACAGGTACGCAGCTGAACTTGGAGTCGACACGTCAAAATGGAATATGACGCGCGCGTTTCAGGAATATCTGGATTGCTGGCTGAATGATATTGACTTCTTGTGGTTTAACCCTGCAGATGGAAGTTCAACTGACCACTCTAACAGGTATTACGACGAAAATGCGCAGGTTCTGTCAATTTTTTTGAAGGTCTATCAAGAAGGAGTGCCTGAAGCAATGTACTACGCGAACCAGATGTGGGCGCATCTTTGCGCCAGCCACTGGGCAGGCAGCTACTTCCCCTATAAGGGTACCTCGAGCCAGGTTGAGTGTGAAGCGGGTCACTTCGCTGAGATAATCGCAGAATTATACGCGGCTAACGGACATTACCTTCCAAACTTTCCCAATTACGTACTTCAAGACCTGAATTATAAGTTCATTTCTGGCGGCGACTGGTCAGGCATGTTATGGAGCCCGGGAGCCTACGTTGTTAGGCACGCAGAGTCAAATCCGGAGAAGCGGCTGGAAAACACTGTTACGGCTTGGGCTTCAATGCACAGTTACTACGCCGTAATGAATGATACAATGAAATCGAACTTTGTCAAGCTTTTAACAGGCTCACCAACCGCTTGGCAAGGCCTAATCAACAGCAGCAACCTGTACAGTGAAGGACGTTTCCGTTGGAGAGAAAAACAAGCTTACACGGATAGCGCCACTTGCGGCGGAGCCATGATACTGTTTCTCAACGGCATAGTTCCCGATTCAGGAAACCTGGCAATCCCCGTGATAGACGAAGTCTACCAAGACTGGTACTCAATGTTTCCAGCAAGCCACTTCCGCTTCGACTACGAAAACCAAACCATCCGCATCCCCGTCTGGGCAGGCAAACTAAACTTCACCTTCGGCACAGAACCAGCCTCTTGCAACTTCACAGACAATGGAATCTATGAAGTTCAATTCAGCACGGACTGGAACAACATAACAAACGCAACAAAAATCAGCCCCCTGAGTGAACAAATTTCGTATTTGCCCACTGAAGGCAACCAAAATCCTCAACCACAGCCAACACCAACGCCAACTCCTACCCCATCTCCAACTCCGCCCTCAGTTTTCCCACAGACTTTTCCAACTGTTTACTCATCAACTCAGGCAGATACAAGAGCGCCCACCATAGGGGTTACTTCGCCAAAAAACGAAACTTACTCTGACGAAGACATTGCGTTGACGTTTACAGTAAGTGAATCCACTTCGTTAATCAGCTACAGCATAGACGGAGAAGCAAACGTTGAGGTCTCCGGAGAAACAATCTTGCCCCGACTGCCTGACGGCGGGCACAGTATAGTGGTTTACGCCACTGACTTAGCTGGAAACGTCGGCGCATCTGACATAATACACTTCACCGTCGACAAATCCAATCCAACCATATCACTTCTGTCGCCGCAGAACCAAACCTATGCCACCACTGAGGTGATGTTAAACTTCACGCTAAACGAAAACGCTTCGTGGACTGGGTACAGTCTGGATGGACAAGAAAACGTTACGGTCACAAGCAACATCAGCCTCACAGATATGGCTTACGGTTCACACATGATAACGATTTACGCAAATGACACCTATGGTAACATGGCAGCATCTGAAACAGTGTACTTCAGCGTGTCAAAGCCTTTTCCAGTAATGTGGACTGTAGCTTTAACCGCAATTATTGCAGGCGGCGGAGCAGCTTTGCTTTTACGCTTTCAAAGAAACAATAAGGCAAAGAAAAAAACGAGAAGTGACGGCGGCAAGCTTCACAACTGCAAGTGCCCTGTTACCCAGTTAAAGTTTTGGCGAAAACCCAGATTTTGTCGCTTACGAAGTGAACATTCTTAATGACCGCGCCTTGCTTGGCGTTTCTGACGCTTTCCGAGTCGTGAAGGCTTGCGCCCACGGCAAGCGGTTTTCCATGCTTCTCATCCACAATCAGAACCAAGTCGTCCTTGCTGAATTCGCCTTCAACCCGCACGATGCCAGGTGCCATAACGTCGGCGCCGTTGCAAACGTGAGGAATAGCACCCATGTCCACTACGATTTTCGGTGCCTGCGAAACGAACTCTTGGAAAAGCAGTGTAGGCAGCACTCTCTTTTCGATTTTGAAAAACAAAGGTTTGTCGTTTACAAGGTAGACATTGCCAACGGGTGACACGGCGACTTCAACGTTTGCTTTTGAACCAAAAAGTGCTTCCGCGTTAATGTTCAATCTTTCAGAAATCTCGTTTAGAAGTTGCTTAGCTTGTTTTGACTTCAAAGAATATCTTCGTTGTTTTTGAGGCATAACAGTTCTCTCAGACACTTCTGGGTTATTCTATATAGATTGCTGGTTGACCAGGAATAGCAAGCGGCGCTCGCTTTTTGGGGTCAAAGCGCGATTGATCATCTTCGCCGTAAACAGCTACCTTCGCGTTCAACCGCTCCTCTAAAAAGCCCAATGCGCTTTCAATGAACTCTTTTTCGTCTGCAATTTCAAGGTTTGCAAGACGCACTCTTCTTTCGTTAGGCAACTTGCTTAAAGTTTTCAGCACTTTGGGAACGAAACTGGCAACTGCCTTCATGTTCTGCCTTAAACTGTTGTCTTTAGCGAGTTCCTTCATAACCTCGTTCAGTTTGACTTCTCCCTGAACCGCTTTTTCAAGAATACTACGGTACACATTCCACTTCCAACCGCTAGCCGTGTAATAGCATACCCGTTTAGGAGAAATCTTGGTGGCTCGCAAGACGTTCAACGTGTCTTCAATCAAGTCGGTTAGCAATATCTCCCGTTCCTCGGCAAGTACATCCAGTTTGCCTTCATCAATTTTTGGCCACTCAGCCAAAGAAATGAAAGACTCTTTTCCAGCGGCACTCCACAACTCCTCGCAGAGGTGAGGTGCAAAAGGCGCGAGAAGCCTAAGCCACACCTCCAAAGCTTCCTGAACTGCTTCCGCTTCAGTTTCGCCTTTCCTACGAGTGTACCATCGGAAATCATTCCAAACTTCAAATAGCGCAGTCTCCAAGGAAGACCGCGTCTTCAACTCCTCAAGGTTCCTCGTGACCTCCCCGACGCGCTGCTGCATTTTGCTAAGCAGCCAGTTCTCCATATGCCCCGTCTCTTTGCTCTTGGTTTTATCAATTATGTCCAAAGCAAGTTTGCGCAAAGCTTCAAGTTTGCCTCGTATGTCCGCGGCGTTATCGCCTCTCCAGTCAGGGTCGTCCATGCCCTCAGCGCCCAACAGAAGAGCACATCGGGTGGCGTCAGCACCGTACTTGTCAACAGCATTCTTCATTGTCACAAAATTGCCCTTTGACTTGTGCATCTGCTTGCCCTCAATCATGAGCATGCCGTTCACGCCGATGGCGCGTGGCCAATGTTCGGGCGAAAATAGCGCCGCGTGATGGAAAATACAGAATGACAAGTGGTTGGGGACGAGTTCTTTTGCTGAGACTCGAAGGTCAAAGGGATACCAGTACAGGAACTCGTTACGCATAGCTTCAAGAATATCTGCGGGTATGTCTGAAGCTTGGCAGACGGTTGTAGTTTCGCCTTTGCCGTAGAAAACGTAATCGAACACTTCTCGTGTGAGTGCTTCAGGCTCTATTCCGTATTCGCGGATGTGCTTGTTTATCGTGTAGAATGCCATGTAAATAGTCGAATCGCTAAGTGTCTCCACAATCCAGCCTTTCCCCCAGGGGAGCGGTGTTCCGAATCCTGTTGTCCTCGCGCAAGCCCATTCTTTTAGCCAGTCAATGACTGTGAGAAAGTACTGTCGTGCAGTTTCGGGGTAAATCTGCATCTGAGCAACGACTTCTTTGGCTTTGGCTTTCCATTCAGCGTTGCTGTAGTTCAGGAACCACTGGTCACTGAGAACCTTCACGATGCATGGCGTCATACAACGGCACACGACAGACTCAGGCAAATCGTACATGCCGTCTACATAGCCTTGCCGCTTGAAATCTGCAATCAACACGTCTTTGGCTTGCCTAACAGTTTTTCCAGAATACACACCACAGTTTTCTTTGAGCACGCCGCCATGGAACTCCTTCTTGTACAACGCTTTCGTGGCTTCGTCCGCTCGCGGGTCGTTTTGGTCACGTATGCCCATCTCCTTGACGATTTCCAAGGCGGGAAACTCCCCGTATCCATCCACCGTAATCAGCGAAATGGGCTTAATCGCCTTAACCATCGCTGCGTCTACGCCGAATTCGCCGAGAATGTCAGGTTTCTCCTGCAAATCCTTCAACGCCAACCAATCGTAAGGTGCATGAGCGGGCACGCTGTAAACCACGCCTGTCGCCGTTTTTGGGTCAACGAACCATCCAGGCAGAATTGGAAACTGATTTCCAGTGACTGGGTTCGTGAAGTTTTTGCCAATAAGTTCGCGCCCTTTGAAAGCACGCTTAACCTCAACCGTGTGCTCCTGTTCCTTCAGTTTTTCTGCTGCTTCCTGGCTTACTATCCATTTCTCGCCGTTCACTACAGCTTCTACGTATTCTGCATCGGGGTTAATCCACATGTTAGTCACCCCAAAAATCGTTTCAGGACGAAACGTCGCTGCAGGCAGAAACGTCTCCTCGTCCAGCTTGTACTTTATCAGTGTGTACTCTTCGGGAGTGACGCCTTCACCAACTTGACGGTCATGGTCGCCTGTTGGACTCTTGTCTTTTGGGCACCATACCACCGGATGTGTACCCTGCGTAACGTAGCCCTTCTCATGCAGATTCAGGTACTGCCAAGTGATAAACCGCTGATAGGTTGGCATGACCGTGGTGAATTCGCGCCGCCAATCCACCGAAAAGCCAATGCGCTTGGCAATCTTGCGTCCCTCATTCGTGTAATACTGAGCCATGTAAAGTGGGTCAACAAATTTTTCAAGTTCCTCTTCGGGTACGCCATCCACTTCCCGTAAGACGCGGATGTATGTTTCGTCGCCCTTCGCTACGCGCTCGCTAGCTCCCAATAGCGGCTGGCCGGTCCAGTGCCAAGCCCACGGCCAAAGTACGTTGTAGCCCTGCATACGCTTGAACCGCGCGTAGACGTCAACTCGCGTAGCCGTGAACGTGTGGCCGACATGCAATGGACCGTTCATGTAAGGGTAAGGAAAAGTAACAAGCATTTTCTTTCGTTTCGGGTCGGGGTCTGCCTCGAAGACTCTGGCGGTCTCCCACTTTTTCTGCCATTTCTCCTCGATTTGCTTCATATGGCTCATGAAACTGTTGAATTAAACCGTAAGCTATTAAGAGTTTTGCTTCCGCAGAAAAAACAGCTTTTTGCCGATGAAAAGACGCGGGGTGCTGTTGCATTTAGTTTAATCAATCTTTTAAACAAAAACGTGAATAGAATATAGTATGACACCGAAAGCAGGAGAAGTCATAGTAGCAGATTTGCAGAAAAGAAGCCAAAAAGGACTTGACTTTGCAAAGCAGATGTTGCAGGCAGAAAAAATGGAGCATCCGAAACTGCGCGGGGCTCTTGAGCATTATTTGGCTAATTGGCGCGATTTTACTCATCCAGGTTTGTTCTCTCTGGCATGCGAAACTGTTGAGGGCGACCCTGACGCTGTTGCACCTGCGCAGGCTGCGTTAGCCATGATGGCAGCGGCGTTTGATATACAGGACGACGTTATAGACAAATCAAAAGTGAAGCTTAACGCGCCTACGGTCTACGGCAAGTTCGGCGTTGAAATGGCGATCCTTATTGGAAACGCGTTCCTCATTGAAGGTTTCAAACTTTTAGTTGATACAGCAAAAATGCTTCCAAGAGAAAAAGAGCAGAAAGTTCTAGATAAAACCAAGCAACTGTTGTTTGAGGTCGGCAATGCTCACGCGCTAGAAGTTGGCATGAAGAAGAAAGGAAACATAACACCCAGTGACTACTTAAAAATTACTCAGATGAAAGCGGCTGGTTTAGAGCTGGATATGTACCTCGGCTCGGTTTTCGGCGGAGGAGAAGACACTGACGTTCAAATCCTATCAAAAGTAGGTAGAAATCTAGGAGCACTCGCCACGCTAAGAGACGACCTCATAGACGTTTTCGACATAGAAGAACTATGTCAAAGAGTCGCAGTCAACGATTTACCTCTGCCACTCATATTTGCCATGCAAGACCCTGACGCCGAAGAAAAAATAGTCAGCATCACCTCAAAACCCCAGATGACAGACGAGGACGTTGCCGAACTTGTAGAAATCACTCTCGCAACCAAACCTGTTGTGGAATTAAAGGAGCAAATGCATTCATTGATAGAAAAAGGAATAAACATAACAAATAGACTAACAAAAAGGAAATCATCTAGTAAACTACAAGCACTACTGTCCTTCATGGTAGAAGATTTATAGCCAGCTTATGGACCAACACGAACGGGAACATCTTTCTTCTTCACTTGGTTCACCTTCTCCTTCCTGAATAAGTGTAGAACATATCTACTAATAAGCTTTATTGTTGAACAGTAATACAGAATGTTGATTAACAAGAGTTTTATCTAAAAATGAGGCAGTTCTAGTGAGTCTCATAAATGACTTTGCTAAAAGAAATTAGAGCGAAAATTGCTTGGAGAGCGGCAGCACCATCAATTATTCTAGTTGTAAACAGTTTTGTATGGTACATATTTACCTACGCAGTTTTCAGCGAAACTCTGAATGAAATAGTCATGTCTGACACAGAAAGAATGATTGCATATGCAACCTATTTTGTCAGCGTTGCAGTTACGGCAGTACTCGGCGCGAAGATTTTCGCACGTAAACGCAACAAAGCTTTGAATGCTTGGTTATTTATGGGAACAATTGCAACAGCTCTTTTAATCATGATTTCCAGTGAGAACATGTTAGCAAACACGGCCATCGCATTGTTTTTGGGCACATCCATCGGAATAGGACTCCCTTCTTGTTTAAGCTATTTTGCTGATTCAACATTGATTGAAACCCGTGGTTTTGTAGGAGGAATAATATGGAGCAGTGTGGGATTCGGTTCGTTGATTATTGCCTTCCTAATAAACATGCTTGGACCAGTAGAGACAATTATTGCGCTTACGGCTTGGCGACTTCTTGGAAGCGTAAGTTTTATAGCACTAAATAGAGAGCATAAGGAGCCTTCTCTGGAAAAAGCGCCTAGTTACTTAGAACTTATTCGGAATAGACAGATAGTACTATACTTGTTTCCATGGGTTATGTTTACCATCATAAATTTTGCGGAAGCACCACTTCTGGAAAACGTATTTGGCGAGCAATTGTTTATCTTCGCCCAACTTGTACAATGGGTCCTTGTGGGCATAGTCGCAACCATAGGTGGCTTTATTGCAGATATTGCAGGAAGAAAACGAGTAGTCATCGCAGGATTCGTCATGCTCGGTATCGAATATGCTGCAATGAGCGCTTTTTACGAGTCCGCAGCCACTTTATACTTGTTTCTGCTTCTTGACGGTATAACGTGGGGCTTGCTTTTTTCAGTCTTCTTCACGGCTCTGTGGGGAGACCTCGGCGAAAACCGTGAAAAAGAGAAATATTATACTTTGGGCGGCCTTCCCTTTCTCCTTTCGAGCTTTTTATACATAATAATCAAACCCTATGTAGGCTCCATTAATCCTTCCGCAGCTTTCTCTTTCGCAAGCTTCTTTCTGTTCTTAGCTGTCTTGCCTCTAATGTACGCCCCTGAGACTCTACCAGAGAAAAAAATCAAGGAAAGAGAACTCAAAGGCTACCTCGAAAAAGCAAGGAAAGAAGCAGAAAAATACTCTTAGCAAGAAGCCGCTATAGAAGCAAAACAAGTTCATTCACTTGGTCCTGACGCTCAAGTACAATTTACAGTGTAGACAGTTTTCAGCGAGACACAATAGGACTACCCAGATTTTCTACCTGCTTCACTGAGGGGTACTACAAATTTTATAGCTAAGAACGGGTATATTAAAAACTTCGGCGTACAGCCGTGATTAAGGTAGCAATTGTGGGGGCTGGTCCAGCAGGCTCGTACTGCGCATATAAACTTGCAGAGAACAGCATGTATCCATTCGTTTTTGATTATTCTCATCCCAGAGAGAAGCCTTGTGGCGGCTTGGTCCCTCCTGGCGCAGAGGAACTTTTCCCGTTCCTCAAATCGCTTCCAATCCCCCACAGCGAAAGAAGCACAATGACCATGATAACGCCTATCGGAAGAAGAGTAGTCATCGGTTTCAGGAAGGGCAACCTTATGGGCGTTTCACGGCTAAAATTCGACCAGTATGTGTTGGATATGGCGGTAAATGAAGGCGCGAATTTAGTTGAGGAAAAAGTCATAGGTTTAGAGCGCAAGTATGGATGGTGGAAAGTTAGAACTCAAAGGCAATCGTACTCTGTTAAGACGTTAGTTGGCGCTGACGGCGTCAACAGTATGGTTAGAAGGAACATAGTTGGTTCATTGAGCAGAATGGACAAGGGTGTGTGTTTTGGATATTTCGTCAAGGGGCTTGAAAACGAAGACGTCACCATAAAGTTCTTACCTGGCAAGAAAGGTTACATGTGGATTATTCCAAGAGGCGACGATACCAGCATAGGAGTCGGCAGCGCAGAAATACGCCATGCTCACGAACTCAAAAAAGAGCTGGATTCTTTCATCAACAGTTTTTGTCCTCAATCAGAAAAAACCGCTGAATGGACCGCGCTAATACCAAACGTTAAGGACACTAAAACGTTTCACATACCAATTGCAGGATCAAACTGGATACTAATTGGTGACGCGGCAGGTCATGTGGACCCAATAACTGGAAGCGGCATAGTTTATGCCCTATTAGGCGGAGAATTAGCAGCAGGAGCAATCGCTGAAGGTAACCCTCAAATGTTCAATGAAATGTGGATTAAAAAATATGGAAAGCAATTATTGTTATCCACTAAGCTGAGAGGTTGGGTGTACAAACAGCCCTTACTTGAATTTTATTGTATATACCTGAAAGTTCAAAACGCCACGCCATTTGCTTAAATAATGCATAGAAAACTTTTTTGCCTCCCAAGAAGAAGTGGCTTAAGACATGCATGTTGAGTAAAAGGTAACTTTTAGGCGGGAAAACAATGTTTTTTCACGTTATACTAACAACAGAATGTAATCTTCAATGCAGGTACTGCTTCGGCGAAACGGTCGAGGATTTTGACGAGGACTTCACCGACTTTGACGTGGACTACACCTTGCCAAAAAAAGTAAATTATGATCTGGCGTTGTTAACCAAGTTTTGCAGTGAAGACCCCGAATGCGTTTTGACTTTTTATGGCGGCGAACCCCTGGTCTGCAGCGACGAAATCAAGCAAATCATGGACTCAGCTAAGCCGCGGCACTTTATGATTCAAACAAACGGTTTGCTTTTGGACAAGCTGGAGCCTGAGTACATTAACCGTTTCCACACGATTCTGGTTTCCTTAGACGGCGACGAAGAATTAACAGACTACTACCGAGGCTTAGGCACGTTTCGAAAAGTAATGGACAACGTGAAACTGGTCGTGCAGAATGGTTTTCACGGCGAGTTAATCGCCCGAATGACAGTGATGGAGCAAACAGACATTTACGAGCAGGTCAACTGGCTTGTGGAAAATCACGAGCACCCGTTTTCTTCTGTACATTGGCAGCTGAACGCAGGGTTCTGGGCAAACGATTATTCTCGCCGAAACTTCAAAAGCTGGAGCGAAGACAGTTACGTTCCAGGCTTGAAGCGTCTCGCGCGTTTCTGGGTTGACCAAATGGAAAACAAGCGCGTTGTCTTGCGGCTGTATCCACTCTTAGGCATTGCCAACTCGCTTTTGTCAAACGAAAAAGAGAGCCTTCTCCGCTGCGGCAGCGGATGGATAAACTACTCGATTCAAACCGACGGTTACGTAATTCCGTGTCCCGCCATGTGGGGAATGAAAAACTATTATTTAGGCCACGTGAGCAACGCGCACCCGCTTAAACTGAAGAAAATCTTCGTGAAGGCGCCCTGCATCGAATGCGAAATACTAAACGTTTGCGGCGGTCGTTGTCTTTACGCGAACATAACCAAACGCTGGAGCAAAGAAGCTTACGCCGAGGTATGCACCACTGTGAGGGAACTTATAAACGCGGTGAAAAAGGAACTTCCTCGAATTAAAGACCTGATTAAAGAGGGGAAAGTAAGCGTAAGCGACTTCAATTTCATCAAGTATAACGGCTGCGAG
>JAFGLT010000052.1 GCA_016927895.1 Candidatus Bathyarchaeota archaeon
ACACCGTCATATGATGTCTCGGCCACTGCAATTACCTCCTCTTTATAGAAAACAAAAGATGTAAGCTTTCTTAAAAAGAAAACCTCATTTGGGGATTAGATTTTAATGCTGCTGCACTGGGAGTGCCTTATCTATTAATTGACTTGTTTTCTTTTTCATACTGTTCAGCGTAAATCCCAGATGGCAATGGTTAGTGCCAAAACGACACCCACTGTTATCACTATAACTGTTAAGACTGCTGGGTCAAAGCCTAAAATGGGCGATGAAGTAATTGAATATTGGCGGTTGATGTATTCGGTGGAAAGACCGAGAACTCCGACCCGAATGTAATATTGACCATTGATATCTGCTGTGAAAGTAAAACTTACATGGCTGCCATCATGCGTGATATCACCTATTTTGGGAAGATTTTCATTGGGGTCATAGAGTTGGAACCAAGCTCCGTTTGTATCGCCCGTGAAATCGAGCCACCCCGTAACATTTTGGCCACTTTTAAGATCAAATGTTATAGTTCTTCTGTCAAACTGAGTGACTGCCTGATCGTATACGCTGACCGACATACCATTCATTGATAGCATCAAAGGAAAAATTATCACCAAGGTTGAAATGATAATTGCAAGCTCGATAATAGTTATTTTTCTCATTTCAGCGTCTTAGCGTCTTCTATACATGTTTTCAGTTAAAGATTTTTTTATTGGAGAAGCTTTGCATATTCGTTGGATTAGATTCTAACGCTGTTACTGTAAAACAAGAAACACAAACACTAATTTTCTCTTTTCTCAGGATTCAATAAACATAGGTAATATACTTTAACTCATGCTCTACAGACATAGGTTAACATAAACAGGCTTAGTCAAGAAAATTTGACTAACGCTGATTCTGGTTTGGTCAAGAAACCTTGACAAAAACTCTTTTCTGTTAGAAACAGCTTTCGGTTATACAGGTGTGAGTTACAATGCTTAGGGTAATTTGGCAGAGAAAGAAAAAAAGCCATACCATAGCTCTTGTTCTAGCGTTGTTGCTCTTGGTATCAATCACTTCTCTGTTTGTCAACTCGGCAAAATCAAACCCATACCTGTACATCAAGGATATCTCTCCACCAAGCGACACGAAACCACCAACAATCTCATTCAGTCCCGAAATCACCAACAACTATGCACAAAACGAAATTTCTCTAACCCTCAACGTAAGTATACCCGAACTAAAAGCTAAATATGATTTACATCTCCGATACATTCGTTATCAAACAGATTGGGAAGACAACTTTGTAACTGCATACCACTACGGTCCTGGTTCTGGACTGACGATTACTGATTTTTCTGACGACTTGACATTCGCAGAAATACCTGAGGGTTCTCACAACGTTACTTTCAGTGCATGCGTAGAAGGTGGATATGGAGATGGCATAACTTATTACGCGTTCTATCTGGTCAGTTCCGAGACCATATACTTCACTGTCGACATCACTGCTCCAATCGTTTCAATTTTGTCCATAGAGAATAGAACTTACGAAACATCCGATATACCATTAAACTTCACAATCAACGAATCAGCTACTCAGGTCTCATACAGTTTAGATGGACTAGATAATGTGACTATTGCTGGTAACACTACGTTGGCTGGTTTGTCTGCTGGTGTGCATAACGTTACGGTTTATGCCTGGGACATAGCTGGACACATCGGAGCCTCAGAAATCATAACTTTCACCACAGTTGAACCTGAAACTTTCCCTGTCGTGCCTGTCGCAGCTGCTTCTGTCGGCTCGATTATTATAGTGGCCGCGGCTCTGCTTGTCTACTTCAAGAAACGAAAACACTAAGCACTACGTTTGTTACGTTTGTGTTTTTTTGTGTGTTGTGTGGTGCGGTGTTGGTGGTTGTGGTAGGGAGAGAGAGTATAGGAGAGGGGAGGGGGAAGGGAAACAGTAGAAGGGGAGTAAAATGAAATAGAGAGTAGAAGGGAAAGAGTAGAAGTGGGTTTGGGTTTTGGGTTTTGGGATTAAATTTTAATCCAACCAACGAACATATCACTATCTGAATACTTTATAGTTCGGTTTTTCTTGTTATATTGTGGTTTGTTAATAATAGTGGATTTGGGGGGCTTTGGATGGTTAAGTATAGAATTGAAGTTGACCGAAGTAAATGTAAAAGGTGTGGATACTGCTATTCTATGGATTCAATACATTTTGAACCTACTCCTCCTATAGGACTTTTTGAAAAGCTCTATGCCAAGCTTGCGAGATCATTATTTCTGAACAAATCGCGAGTAGTCGGGGGATCACTTGATAAGTCAAAGTCTTCAGGTACTTTTAACGATGAGAAGATAGAGTTAGCTCGTGAAGTAGAAGCAATATGCCCGGCTTCGGCGATTACTATTACAGAGCTATAGTCGTTTTTTATTTCGAAGCGCATGCTTTAGCGCGTTACGCTTGATTTTTACTTAGACTATATAATAAGCAGATAATAAGGGCAAGATGACTATATGTGTGTAAAGCGTGAGATTTGCTTATCCTATTAAGAGATGGATATTATCATGTCAAAAACATCAAAAATTACGAGGGAAGACTCACTCAAAGAAAGAGCATTGCAGATACTGAATTTGAGGTACATCATTGAATCCGACATTAAAAGCTCCTACAAAAGAAGAATATGGGAGTATCATCCAGATAGGCATCCTGAGGCTAAAAGCAACTCAAATAAAATGTTAGAATACGAGAATAAAATTAAGGTTATAAATCAATCATATGAACTGCTGTTGGATATTTTGCGTGGCATCCAAATAAACATGAGCAAGTATTCTCTGTTAGAAGATACTGGTTTAGTGCAATCAATTTTGCCGGAGAACGTTAAACCCTCGCC
This sequence comes from Candidatus Bathyarchaeota archaeon, assembly GCA_016927895.1. Taxonomy (GTDB): domain Archaea; phylum Thermoproteota; class Bathyarchaeia; order Bathyarchaeales; family Bathycorpusculaceae; genus SG8-32-3. The sequence goes on from JAFGLT010000052.1 coordinate 2,859, forward strand.
GTTGGGGAAGACTGCGATGGAACTTTGGACAGAAAATTACGGAGATATGCTGTAACTGACTATGCTGAACGCTATGTCGATTACTCTTTAAGGGTTTAACGCAAATAACACATTAAATTTGGAAATAAGCTGAAGTGTATTAGAAAATTATTTGGCTTGTTGGTTACACGTTCTAGAGCAGTTCTCGCGTGAAATTTGAATGTGAATGTAAACACACCATCCTGCGATTTTTATTCTTGTTTGCTTATTGTTTTGCTATATGCACGTAAACGATTGTTTAATTAATTGGTGTAAACAGCTTTTCTATTAGCACGCAAGCGTTTAAGAGGCGAGGTATTGAAGTCGAAGGAAGTTGAGAAGTTTCGGTACGATAAAACCGTGTATGTGGTGGCAGTGGGAAATTGCGGTACATGTTACTACTGCGTGAATGCTTGCCCCGAAAACGCTTTAAGAGAGTGGAACCCACCGACTGTCGACAACTCTTTATGTACACGGTGCATGAAGTGTGTGGAAGCATGCCCTCGCAACGTACTGAAAATAATTCGTTAAACGTGAAAATGAGTGCATTTAAAATTTTATTTGGTTGGTTGATGGCATAATCTATTGGAGCAGTTCTCGCATGGAATTTAACGTGGATGGGAAGCTAACGCTCGGGTGCAATTGTACGCGAAGCAAAAACGGGGATATTATTTGGCGTCAACAGTTCGTTGAAGGAATGTCAGGACACTTATCTTAAACTTTTTAAGCAAATATTGGTTTAGCTATTTGTTGGTGTCAGATTTTGAAGTTGTGGCCTCAGAAAAGATGGAAACAGATTCTGTTAATTGCCTTATTGGTTGTGGTTATAGTGTTTGCTTCGGTCTCGGCGTACGTGTTTTTTGCCATCGGCAATGATGTTGTAACTGAAGTTGTGGTTATGAATGAAGAAGCCAACGAAACTGCGTTGGTGCTGTATCATCCTGGCTTGAGTTCGTTTGCGCATGATGTTGCATACGCGTTTGCAGATGGGCTGGTGTCTAGTGGGTGGCGGGTGGAGATTGCTACGCCAAGCAGTGAGGCGCCAACTGACGCGTCGGAATACGGTTTG
>JAFGLT010000053.1 GCA_016927895.1 Candidatus Bathyarchaeota archaeon
GAAATCATTTATCATCGCGTCAAGCACCACGCCGTGGGGCCAACCCTGCATCCACCCTGTCTGCCCCGTAAAAATCATGTCTGCTTTACGCCCGCGCCGCCTAAGCTCATGGACAAGCAAGACAGAAGTCGTTCTCTTGCCAATTGCCGAGTCAGTGCCCAAACTAGCAATTCTAATTGAACCAACTTGGCTGACCTCGCCCGTGTAGAACCGTTTGTAGTCTCTGAAAATCTTGCGGACATCTGTGATTGAGCAGCCATTTTTTGCTGCCAAGCTGACGAACTTTTGGTTGTCAGAGAGAAAATAGTGAAGACCCGAAACAACATCAAGACCATGAGATAGAGCCCACGCAACAGCTTGATCATATCCTTCAGGTAAAATTCCGCCTTCGGAAACTGCGCCAATTATGAAAATCTTTGCTGCGGTTTTACTGCAAGCCTCTTCTAGACTGGAGAACAGGGGAATTCCTCTGTTTTTTCCATCCAATATTGCCCCTGCATCCCCGTTTGGTGCCGTTGAGTCGACGACACCCACAACATTGTATCTATCAGTGTGACGGACTAAACCATGGGCGGTCTTGCCGTTAGCTGTGAGATACCCGCGTTCACAATAAACTATCGCTTTTCTCTTAGAAGTGAGGGTCATGCTTTTCTTCCTGTCAAGATTACAACATAGCGGTCGCCTGGGAACGGTTCTTTTCTGTGGCGGTCCACAAGTGCTATAAGCCCTGCGGTCGAGGCGGGAAGTACACTTAAGCCTTCTTTTTCACGAATTAGGCGGGCGTATTCTGTCATACTCTTGTCTGTGGCGAACGCTGCCCACCCTCTCGTCTGCCGTATAATGGAGAGGGCATAGTCACCGTCTATTGACCGCCAGTTAACCAACGGCTCGTTAATAGAGGTATTTCTGATCCTCTCTGGTTTCAAATCGACGCAGGTAGGGGTGTTCTTGACAAAAGCTTGAACTATTGGGTTCATTCCGAAGGAGGAACCAGCTATGAATCGCGGAATGCGAGAGGTCTTTCCACGGTTATAGAGGCTAACGAAACCCCTGTATATTCCTGCTAATGTAGACCCGTTTGAAGCTGGAACAGCCACAGCCGCGGGAGCATCTCGAAGCTCATCGTATATTTCAGAAGCTATTTCGCCGTAGGCTTTCAACTGAAGGTTTGTGTTGGCGCCGCCTGGATTTGCGTCATAGTAACCCTCTTTTTCTGCATCGGCGCGGGATACATTTACAGATTCTTCATAGTCTCCAGGAACTCTGACGATTTCAGCGCCGAACTTTGTAATATCTTTAATTCTGTGGGTATGGTAGCTTTCTGGGATGTATATCAAACATCGGAGTCCAGCAAGGGAAGCCGCGAGCGCTACTGCTGCGCCATAGTTGCCACATGAAGCGACCGTTATCTCATCATAACCTCTTCGAAGTGCATCCAAAGCTTGGGCAAATGCAATGCGGTCTTTCTGAGTGCCAGTCGGGTTTCCGCCCTCAAACTTCAAGTATATCTGCCGGAGTCCTATTTCCCTCTCGATGTTCCTACCCCTAGTAAGAGTCGTATCGCCAACTTCCGAGTCAAAAATTATTTCAAAACTTTCCAACCGCTCTTCCAAGGGGCGAGTTTTATCGGATGCTATCTTGCTCAGAGAAGCCAGTTCAGGGGTGATTATAGGTACCTGAGCACTAGCACCATCTAAAAGTGAAAACGCCCCATTCGTTTTTGGTCTCTCACCGAAAAACTTGCGGGAATCTTGACTTGAAGTGTCGTAGTCTTCCTGCACCATGAACTATTCCTTTTATTTCGTAGCAGTGTATTACAGCGAAGATTATTAGGCTTTCTGTTGAACCAAAAATTTTAAGCCATAACCAAAGCAGCAAGATAACCATGGCGCCGGGAAGGGATTCGAACGCTCGAGACTGAGGTGATATCGTCAGCTTGATGTTTTCGCCGCAGCTACTTCCTCCCTTTTTATCTCTAAGAACAAGTTTGGCAGGAGCTAAAAGAAAACGAGACAGAAACTAATGAACTGCCCTCATTGTGGAAAGATACTGCCTAAAGAGTTAAGGCATGAAAAAAGCCAAACAAATCCAACAGTCATCAAATGCCCACAATGCGGTAGCACAAGAAACTGGAAAGACGCAAGACAATATTCAGCTTCTGGAATCGTTCAACGCTATTATTGCAGAGATTGTGGACGCAGGTTTTCAGAGCAAAGTTCGGGTGCTTCGTGTAAAAGGAGACCAATTGGGGGAAGCGTTGAATAGTAGAAAAGTAAGATATTCTTACTGATGATTATGACAGAAGAACCTGAAGTAACCACAATGAGTGAAAAAGGACAAGTTGTCATCCCTCAGTCGATACGAAAAGAGCTTGGGATAAAACCAAAAACCAAATTTCTAGTCTATGGAAGAGGCGACACTGTCATCATGAAAAAGCTGGAGCTTCCTGACTTGAAGAAAGAGTGGGACGACATATTCAAGCTGATGGACAAAAAAGAGTTAAAATTGTCTGAGAAGCAAATTCAAAAGGAAATAGCAGAGACCAGAAAAGCAACCAGATAATCTGATGCTTCGAGTCGTGTTTGACACCAACGTTTTGATTAGTGCCGTTATCTCTGTAAAAACAATTTTGCTTATGTATTTCACCAAGGTTTCGAAACCTACCAAGAAGTAGTCGTCGCTAAGTGCATTATGACTACTACTTCCAAACTGAAAGAAGAAAAACAAGTGTGTCTGCAACTGTTGTTCTTCTACCTCATTCTGTAATTAGAAGAAGGGTGTGCACCGTGTCTTCTCATACCAAATCAAAAAATAAATAACTACCGATTAACCACCGCACCAAACGGAATCGCTCTTTCGACTGGCTTATAGTCTTCACCCAGAAACTTCAATGCTTCAGAAGACCATGACACCACTCCTTCGCCATCAGGTGTCAATTTTGGCAAAAGACCCGCATAGTCTCTTAGGAAACGCTTAGCTTCTTCAACAATAACAGCATCTTCATCATAATCGAAAGCCTCAGACTTGCCTTCTTCGCCTACCTTTTTATCTCTAATTCTTGCGGCACAAACCAAAGCTTCTCCCAGCTTCACTCTTGCATCACGAATAAGCTCTGGCTTCGGATTAAACCAACCTGTCTGAGTTGCCAACTTGTAAGCAAGCTTCTCAGCTTCTCCAGGAACTACCCCTGCTTCAACCGCAATCTCATCAACCGTCGGCATCCGCAACAGCACAGCCTTCAACCGGTCAATAGCACCAATAATTCTGCCCGCATCAACATCCAACAGATACTCTTGACCAGGCAAAACATACCAAGTCGTCCAGTTCAGACGACCCTCAACCCGTTTGGAGAGGCCAATAACCTTACCGCCATCCTCCAGCTCATTAAGCGTCTTCTGCAGCTTCTTCTGCGACATAATTTTAGGACATAATTGAGCAAGAAGCCATTTTCTCTGCTTTGGACCATCTTTGAGCAAATCCAACACTGATTTCTCATAATGCGACACGCTATAGCCTCCATACACTCGAGTTTCCAGTGTGAACCCTTTGTAGTCTATTGCCAACTGACTCCACTCTTAAGTTTTGTGGAAACAAAGGTGAAACAAAATGCCACAAAAAGAAAACCGAAAAATTGTGAGAATCGGGAAAACAAGTTTGGGCATAATCTTGCCTAAAGCTTGGCTCCGCTATTTTTCAATAAACGCCGGAGACGAAGTGGAAGTCATCAGCAATGGACATATCACAGTAAGACCACTAATCACGAAAACCAACAACGCAGGCCCATTCAGCTCTGAGGAATCAGCATGAACAAGCAGGAATTTCTAATTGACCTCAAAGAACAAATCAAGCTCCAGTTGCAATTCAACACATACAAAAGAACCGTTAAAGAAGCTAAAAACAGTAATTGCGCGTCTTTACATCTAACTTGTATATATCTATCTAACTGCCTAACTAACTATAAGAAGTATCTAAAACCTAAAACCCAAAGCAAACCGAAACGTAGCCATCCATCCTTTTCATCCTTTACGAAAAATCTGAAGAGGCGCTCTTCTTGAGTGAACGCAAGGCACACGTCCACCCTGTCTTTTTACCTGCAGAATTGTACGTTGGAATATCAGGAGTACAGTACAAATATGAAATTGGTAAGAGCGCAAGCATTCTTCTAATGATTACAGAGGGACTTCACAGCGAGAAACTAATTACAGAAGAGGCTTACAAGAAATACCAAAGACAATATCAAAAGAAGCTTGTTGAAATTCTCAAAAAAACTGAATCTCTAACCAAAGAGCAAATCGAAGAAAACGAAAAACACAAACAGCTAGAAAAAGAGTTCAACATGGTTATCGATCAATGGAGCATACACCCTGATCTCAAATGGCGACTTCAAAAGGTCCAAAGAGCTGAGAAATACAAGGATAAAATTCCCAGCGCAAAACTACTTTTAGAATTAGCTAACAAGGAAGAGGTCCCAAATGAGCAATTCTGAAGAAAACAAGTACGAAGGTAGGCAACGTTTAATTCAATTGATTCGCCAAATCGCCCAAGAAGAAGTATGGGAAGCCATAGATGCACACCTCGACGACTACGAACACAAGGAAAAACCACCCGAGGAGTAATTAACCAATTTTTTGCCCTCACTGCAATTCCAAAAGACTCTGGAGAGACGCCAAACGCTACACTAAACTTGGCTATGAAATACAACGCTAGTTCTGCCGCGACTATGGGCGCCGATTCTCCGATCTTGAAGGTGTCCAGAGGGAGTGGAACAGGTTTGAAAGCCTTGAAAGGATTGATAAGGAGGCATTAAAAACCAAAGACATCCTTCACGTCATGCGCCTGCTTGGCCATAAAAACATCAAAAACACAATGCGCTACACCCAACTCGTAGACTTCGGCGAACAAGACTATGTCGTAAAAGTCGCCTGGACCCTTAAAGAAGCATGCAAACTCCTTGAAGGAGGTTTCCAATAAGTCTGCGACTATGACAGGGGAAAAATCTTCAGAAAACCAAAATAACATAGAGGCCGGGGATTTGTCCAATTTAATGTTGATGGCGCCGGGGAAGGGATTCGAACCCCAATTTACCAGTAAAAGTGCGTTATTAACATTATTTCTAGCATAACAAGTTCGCTGGGACTAGCCCACAAACGGGGCACTAACAAACACATATCATTGGAAGCATTTTAGAGAATCAATAAAGAAAGCGCAGCGTTCAAAAATGGGACTCGAAAACTGGGATAGTTTGACGTGCAAACGTGTTTGCCACCGTGGCTATACTAATATAGTCGGCTACGTACTACATCTTAGCTATTAGAGTTCTTTAGAGGAAGAGTCGAATCGGTTCGGTTAAACGTGTAAATCGGTGTGCTCGCTATTTCCTTTTTCTCCAGATTGGTCTAATTGGTAAATGTTCATAATAGAAGGATACGCAAAATGTTGTTGGGTTCTCGAGCTTCAAAAAAAGTATGTTATCTTAGCACTTACCCTCCGAGGAAGTGTGGGATAGGCGTCTTTACCAAAGATTTGGTCGATGCCATGGATCTTTATAGTGATTCTGTTTCATCCACCGTGATTGCTGTAAATGAAAACAGAGCTTCTCACCGCTATGATGAACGAGTTAAATGGCAGATAAGGCATGACAACGAAGAGGATTACATCAAGGTAGCCGAAGAAGTGAATTCTTC
>JAFGLT010000054.1 GCA_016927895.1 Candidatus Bathyarchaeota archaeon
ACTCTAAGGTTCAACATTCAAAACGAGGTGATGCGAGCTGGTGGGGCTGCCCGGATTTGAACCGGGGTCACGAACGCCCGAGGCTCATAGCCTGGACCAAACTAGCCGACAGCCCCTTTCATGACATTTGCTGCTATTCTCTGTTGAGAGGTCATAGAATAGTTTTCCTAAACCTTTAAACTTTTAGCGTTTAAAATTGGTTACCAAATGGCTGCAGGCTAAAAAAATTGTAGAGTAAGCAGGGGGCTACTTAGTTGCTGGGATTGGAGGCGCTTCAGCTCTAGGTGCGGCGGTAATAGAGACTTTGGGTTCGGCGGTAGCTACTTTTTTGTGGTATATTCTCGCAGCTATACAAAGTCCTGCGGCTACTGCAGCTAACCAAAAAGACCATTGGAAACCTGCTGACAGCATAACCGTCAAAGTCATACCAGAGACGAAAGGTATCGGTAATGTACTAGTTGTTGACCCCATCAAGGGAATACTAAAGTTTAGCACCATTTGACAGATCATAGTTGTGGCTACTAGACCAATCGCGAAGAATAGTACTGTATACAATGGTTTTTTATAGCCGAAGTCGAGCAGGTGTTTTGAGTAAGATTTTCTCGGTAGAACGGCGTAAATCAGCATCGTGATGCCGCTTGCAAGAAGACTAAGGATGCTAATGATGTTAAGCGCCCATATGAACGGTATGCTGAATGAAGCATCTAGAAAGCCTAAGTTCATGTTTATAGGTGAAGCGTCCACCGTCAGCAGGTTATCGCCCACTGTAAGCTGCCACCAAGGATAAACCAGTGAAACCGCAATCATGGCAAGTGTTGTAGCGCCGCCAGCAAGAGCAAACCAGTTAAACTTAGTTAAAATCGCGTTCATCATATTTTCACTCCATAAATACGGGATTAGGAACCTGTATATTCTGCTCCATCTGACCTTCACCTAGTTCAAGTTGAAGTCCGCTGATGTCAACTGCAAAGTCCAACAAAACGGCGTCAACAAGTTCTTCGTCTCCATGTAAAGTTTCAAAGTGGCTAATTGCCTCTTCTGTCCAAGTGCCGAGAACAGTTAGTATTCCAGTTTCCCCGGCGTCTATGCTAACAGACTCGCTGAGACTGGCAACACCTAGATGGAAACCGTGATCTTGACATTCAATGTTCCCGGTCAAAGATTTAATGTTGATATCCATAGGAAAGGGGTTCTCGAACTGGAAACTAATTGAGAACGTACGTGTTGCGGGATTGTATTCTGGTTCGCCTACCAGGGTGGGTGGTTCTATTCCAGAGCCATCTATGCTGTCGCCGCCCATTAAACCGTCTGCCATTTCAGTCATCTCAGGAGGAACAAACAATCCTACAAGGTTGCTTTGGTAGGCGAGTAACATGCCTACTATTGGTATAACGACAATGGCTATTGTAACTAAAGTCAGAAGCAGTCTTACTTTTTCCATTTTACTCCATCTTTTTGACTTTGATACTTTAATGTGGAGGATTTGTGTGTTTTATTGTTTGTGAAGCCGGAATCAATTTTTCGAGTAATAAGCACTCTTTCAGAGCAAGTAACAGGGCTATTCTTTGTAAGGTGTACCGAGAACCTCTTTGACTTTGTTGGTTATTACGGGTCCAAGTCCGTGAACCGTTTTCGACCAGTCGTCAACGTTGATGAACGCGTTCAAAGGTGTTTGATAAGACTTGAGTATGGCAGTTGCTTTTTCTCTCCCGATGTTGGGCAAGCTCGCAATTAAAAACACTTGGGCATCAGACAATGTTTCGTTTTTCTTGAAGGCATGAACTGTTGGAGCTCTTTTTTCCACGATTTGCTCTTGCCTGGCAGCTACGTAGAGAAAATCGATAGACTCCTTGTATGATTTCGTGTTAACGATTGCTATGCCGTTCTTTGCCAAGTTAAACATGGCACCCCAAATCGCTGCAGGTTGGATGTGGCTGAACTTGTAAATTATTGGTAGGTAACCCTCTAAGAGAACCAGTGACTTAGGATAAGCGTCTCTGAGCGTGAACAACTGGTCGAAAAGGTATCTCCGAGTAAGCGTGTAAACGAAGTCAGTGACTGTTTTCCGTTCCACTGCACACTGGTCAGACAGGACGTAATCGCCTTTTTCAAGAGCTTGAGTTTTAACCGTAACACCACGCTCAATCAAACCCTTAACAATCTTAGCAGCAGTACTCGCTTCTCGACTGTCAACAATAATGGTGGGTTCTTCACCATTCTTCTTCTTTTTTCCATCCAAGTACGGAACAAGAGTTTCAGTACCAGACATAAGCTCAACTCCACCGTTGCGATTACGCTGTCGCCTTTTATGTTATTTTCGTTTTTGTGCAACTTTTGTCCACACCGTGCTGATAGCGAAGAATTCCTTTAAATCCGAGAAGGGGAACGTAAAATGGATATGAAAATCCTGTTTGTTTGCACTGGAAATGCTTATCGCAGCCCATTTGCGGAGGCTTTATTGAAGAAGCTTAGACCTGACTTGGATGTTGAATCTGCGGGCTTACAGGTTGCTATTCCAATAGCGAAAGAAACACAAGATTATTTGAAAAAACTGAAGGCTGAGCAGTACCTGAAGAGTTATCCAGAAAGCTTAGACGAGAAAAACTTATGGGTTTACGATGTTATCGTTGCCATGCAGCCTAGACACAAAAGCGCCGTTTTAAGAAAATGTCCAGAATGCGAAAACCTAATTGTCGTATGGAACATTGAAGACCCATACTACGAGGAAAAAGACGTTGCAGAAAAAATCTACATTAATATTGAAGACAAAGTAAAGCAGTTAGCCAAATCTTTGTAATTTTACGAGTTTATATTTTTGCTCAATAACTTAAAAACGAAGGCTGCACAGGAGACATCATCACCCTGCAGAATTAAGGCTAAAAAAATCCTAACGATATAGGGTGAAAATTACATTGTACCAGAAGAGAATAAACGATTTAAATGAAAAATGGCTTCTTTATAGTTGGGGTTTTTAAAACGGCGGGCTTATCAAAAAACCAAAGAATGATACTAAAATTTCTCGAAGTTAAGCCTGAAATGACAACGAAAGAACTTGCCGAATTGGTTTTTAGCAAGCCAATTGACTATAAAACAAAGGAATACTCCTCAATTAGCCGCAGTTTACATTCTTTAGAGAGACGAGGATTAATTAAAAGAGTACACATCCAGCTAAGATGGAAACTTAGCAGTGATTACTTAATAGACAAAAAAAAGAAAAAAGAAGGCTGGATAGGAAGCATCACTACTCTGCAGAACCAGACATAAGCTCAATTCACGTTATCGTCGCCAGAACTTCGTGTTTATTTCACTTTTGCTCTCTGAATAATCTTCAGTCCCACAAAAACGTAAAAATGAGAAAAGTTGAAATCACCCAAAAACTTCGGATAAAGAGCGCCCTATGTAGTTGCGCTACGCTTCTGCTAAGCGGTGAAGCCTCGTCATTCATACCTTGTTAAAAATAATGGTTTCTTGGCTTCTCTTCGCCTTTCTTCTAAAGGCACATTGTTTAATGAAACATTCTCCATTATTTCTTCTAAATTTTCTCTGATGGCTTCATTCTTTAAGCTGGAGCGAAGTTCCTTTTCATTTAGGGGCCTCTTTGATTTTCTAACTCGAGAGCCCGTTGATACCCACCTCTACGCGAGAACAACCAAAGTGTATGTTATGTTTATGTAGGATTTTAAGACTTGTGATTGCCACGATGCAACAACAAACTTACATGATGAACTGGAACAGCTGCCAAAATGTTCTATAGCAGTCTTCTATACTTCAGTGAGACCTAAAATTAAGCATCTACGCTAACTATTGCATGACAAGAAAAAACGTATTAAAGAATATTAAACAAAAAAATAAAGATGGGAAGTTTAGACTATGCCTTTTGGGTTATGTCTCTTATGACGCCGGCAGCAACTGTTGTGCCCATGTCCCTGACGGCAAAGCGACCAAGCTCTGGAAAGTCAAGGTATTTTTCAACTGCTATGGGACGCAACGGTTCCATTTTCACCCAAGCAGCATCACCTGTTTTCAGGAAGCTGGGGTGCTCTTCGGTAACTTGGCCTGTCCTTGGGTCTATCTTCTTTATTAATTCGGTGAATCTGCAAGCGATTTGTCCTGTGTGGTAGTGTAGAACTGGTGTGTATCCAGCGGCGATTGCGGTTGGGTGGTAAATTACGATTATTTGTCCGATGAATTCTTTAGCTACTGTGGGTGGGTTGTCCACTGGTCCTGCTACGTCTCCGCGGTGGACTTCGCCTTTTCCTACGCCTCTAACGTTGAAGCCGATGTTGTCGCCTGGTTCTGCTTTTGGAACTTTGGAGTGGTGCATCTCGATGGATTTTACTTCTGCTTTCTTGTTGGCTGGCATGAAAATGATGCTGTCGCCTTCTTTGAGCACGCCTGTTTCAACTCTGCCTACAGGAACCGTGCCTATGCCTGTAATTGTGTAAATGTCTTGGACGGGAACGCGTAAAGGTTTGTCAGTTGGTTTAGGAGGTATTTCTAGCTCGTCCAAAGCCCCCATCAATGTTGGTCCAGTGTACCATGGCATCTTGTCGCTCTTCTTGATTAGGTTGTCGCCTGTCCATCCTGAGGTGGGTACGAAGTGGGCTTTGTCAGTTTTGAAACCTACCATTTTCAGCATGCGTGTAACTTCGTTTTTGATTTCGTCGTACCGCTCTTGTTTCCATTCAACGGTGATGTCGTCCATTTTGTTAACAGCAACTACTACCTGACGAACGCCTAATGTGAAAGCCAGAAACGCGTGCTCTCGTGTTTGACCGCCTGGACCGATTCCAGCTTCAAACTCGCCTTTTTTAGCTGAAACAAAGAGCACAGCAGCATCAGCTTGGCTTGCGCCTGTAATCATGTTTTTAACGAAGTCTCTGTGTCCTGGCGCATCTATGACTGTGAAGAAGTACTTGTTGGTTTCAAATTTCAAGAACCTGAGGTCGATGGTTACGCCTCTTTCGCGTTCTTCCTTGAGGTTGTCGAGCACCCAAGCGTACTTGAATGTGCCTTTACCCATTTTGTCAGCTTCATCTTGATAGGCTTTGATTGTTCTTTCGTCGATTGCGCCTGCATCGAAAAGTAAGTGTCCTGTAGTTGTTGATTTTCCGTGGTCAACGTGCCCCATAATTACGAGGTTTAAGTGGGGTTTCGCGCTTTTGCTCATCTTTTTTCCTTCCTATATTCATTCCTTAAATTATAGTGCGTTAACACAACTGTTCGTCCAATTATTTTAACTTTTTCTTAGCAGTTCCGCGTTTATTATCCGTGGACACAGGGGTTCTTTGGCGTATTCTCTAAACTCTGGGTTAGCGAGATTAGAAATCGTATTAAACTTGTTTGGTGAAGTATTAGGCTGAAGCTGTATGCCGACGAATTTGCCTCCTGAAGCTAAGGAAAAGTG
>JAFGLT010000055.1 GCA_016927895.1 Candidatus Bathyarchaeota archaeon
AAGTGAGCAAAACAATAAGAAAGAAACAGACGTAAACATCTTTAATTTGATTGTCGGCGATGAAGAGCGACATCTAAGAATATTGTCCTCACTAACCCGTCTTTGTGACAGTAACTTATCTTTCAATAACAACGCGCCAATTGTGAAGTACAAGAATCCGGACTCTTGGTATGCACCTCCCCGAGGGGGGCGCACATCATGAAAGCCTCGTCGACCTTACCTTTGCATCTCAAATATGAAAGCACAAAAAAAGTGCCGTTGCCGAAAGCCAGCAATTATCAATTTTAGGAGGCAACATAGCGAATGTTTGATGCACTATTTTCCGCCATTCAAACATTTTTTACACGCCCTGAGTTTCTGGTGCCTCCTTGTGGGTTACCTTTGGATGCACGCTAGCGTGGTATTTGCTTTCAGCACAGAGATGGCATGCGATAGATCCTAATGAACTGACAGTGCTGTGGGAAAATCATAAACAATTAAATTGTTGCACCGCAAAAAAGTTTGAACCGATATTGAAAGGAAAGAAAATAGTAGGCTACAAATGCCAATGCGGACATCAGCACCTACAAAAACGTCCAATAGTCAATTTTGGCTCATAAACCATTATAGGTCTAGAAGAAAACAGAAAAAACAGTTATTTCAATAATACACTTTTATTAGTAGCCTAATAATAGCAAACAAAACGTTAGGAAATCTATATCTGCAATCAATAACCAAGAAAGATAGACAGAACAAACTGATGCTGGACAAAATTTTAAAAGCTGGACGCAACGGTTTCGAAGCTGATATGGAACTTTATTGCTAATATTTCAACAAGGGCAAGAAAATGACGCAATACAAAAAACTGTAAAACTCAAGAAATATTGCGATTGGGCAAAACGTCACCTGAATATTTAATTAATGAGTATATTGAGGCATGAAAAAGCTCTATTAATTTAGGTATGAATTGAACCTAAAATTGTGAGAAACAAAATTCTTTTCAAATTGTAGATGTCAGCAGTTATAATTTGTTAAAGGCATTTTACGGGAAAGGGCGCTGGGTGAGGTATCGTTGCTAAATGCGAAAAGGTTTTTAGTTCCGTCCTATTACATCAGAGGCAAAACGTAGTTAATGTATGAGGTGAATGGTTTGTCTGTATTTGCCGCACCAGGAGCTTACGATCGCGCCATTACCGTGTTTTCTCCAGACGGTCGCCTATTTCAGGTCGAGTATGCCCTAGAAACAGTGAATCGAGGGGCAACTATTATAGGAATTGCCTGCTCCAAAGGAGTTGTTTTAGGAGCAGAAGAAAAAATTGAAACCTCCTTGCAAGATACTGATTTCACTTGGAAACTCTACGGAGTAGATGACCATCTTGGAGCAGCAGTTGTTGGTTTAGGATCTGACGCTCGTATACTCATCGACCAAGCCCGAATCTATGCACAAAGCAACCGACTGATGTATGATGAACCTATTGATGTTGAAATCATGACAAAACGTGTCGGAGACGTGAAACAACTTTACACTCAACACGCAGGAGTACGACCCTTCGGAGTCTCAATCATTTTTGGCGGAGTCGACAAAACTGGAAGCAGAGTATTCACAACCGATCCAAGTGGCTCCTACAGGGGCTACAAGGCAGTGGCTGTGGGTATTGGACGCGAGACAGTTGAAGGCATACTAAAAGAAGAGTACCGTGAGGACCTTAGCTTAGATGAAGCTATCAAACTCGCTGTCAAAAGTTTAACCCGAGCCCTCGAAGCTAGAGGAGAACCAAAAAGAATCAAAATAAGCGTTATTCCAGCAGAAACCCAAAAGTTCCAAGCGATAAGCGAGGACAAAATCGAGGCTATCCAAAGAGGGCTTGAAGGCAGTGGAACTTAATGAGCGAACGCTACACCATAGCTCGCATCACTCATGATGGCGAGCACTTCGAAATCTTAACCAAACCTGAACCCGCCCTAGACTATAAGCTAGGAAAAACTGTTCCCATTTCTCAAGTTCTGGCCACCGAAACAATCTTCACCGACGCTGGAAAAGGCTCGAAGGCTTCAGAAGAGAAGCTGCAGGAAGTCTTCGGAACAACTGATTCTCTCAAAATAGCTGAAGTAATCCTCAAGAAAGGCACGTTGCAGTTAACTACGGACCAAAGGAAACAGCTTGTTGAAGACAAACGGAGACAAATCATTTCTTTCATATCACGTGAATGTATTGATCCTAAAACGAACCTTCCCCACCCTCCCCTGCGGATTGAACAGGCAATGAAACAGATCCACTTCTCTATCGAACCTTCAAAAGGCGTAGAAGAACAAGCAAAAGACATAATAAAGTTACTACGTCCGATTATCCCACTCAAAATGGAGAAGATCACAGTGGAAGTTCACGTACCTCCCGAGCATGCAAGCAAAGTTTACGGAACCGTTAAAGGATTTGGTACACTAAAGAGGGATCAGTGGCAGGCTGACGGGTCTTGGTCTGCTGCAGTAGAAATGTCTGCTGGATCATATGGGCCTTTCTTAGATAAGTTGGGGAAAATGACCCGAGGAAATATTGAAGCAAAACTTATAAAATAATTAAAAAAATTTAGAGGTGTTTAATATGCCACTTTTCTATGAAAAAAAACAGCTTGTTGCTCCTGGCGACCTTCTCGCTGAAGGTGATTACGTGTCAGGAGACAGCACCTACAAAGAAAACGAAAAAATTTATGCAAGCCGTCTTGGGCTTGTTGATTATGAAGGTAAAAGAGTTCATGTCGTTGCACTCAAAGCGTTCTATATTCCAGTCCCTGGAGACACGATTATAGGAAAAGTCGTTGAAACCACGCCGGGCGGCTGGGTCATAGACATCAAAGCTCCGCATCTCGCTAGACTCAGAGCATCCGACGTTGTTGAACGTTCCTTCAAACCAGAAACAACAGACCTGCCCTCAATCTTTGATGTAGGCGACCTTATAATTGCTAATGTGGTTGCTTATGACCGAACCCGCGATCCCCAGTTGACTGTCCGTGAACCCGGACTAGGGAAGATAATGCGGGGTCAACTCGTTGAGGTAACTCCCACCAAAATTCCGAGAATTATCGGGAGACAGGGTTCCATGGTGGGTATGATAAAGAAGGAGACAGTGTGTCAATTGACTATCGGTCAGAATGGTTTGATTCTTATCAGTGGCAGGTCTCCAGAGGACGAACGGTTAGCGATTATGGCTCTTCGCAAAATTGAAAAAGAATCTCATACTAGTGGGTTAACTGATCGTGTAACAGAGATGATTAGAAAGGAAAGAAAAGCAATTGAAAGCAACCAAAAATAAAACTAAAAAAGAGAGAGAAAAGATGACAACTAAAAAAACTGAAAAATTAATTGACAAAAAGGGCATCCGCTTAGATGGACGAAAATTGGACGAATTAAGACCCGTGAAGATGCAGGTCGGAGTCCTCCCAAACGCAGACGGTTCTTCATATCTGGAGCAGGGAAGAAACAAAATTCTTGTCGGAGTCTACGGACCTAAAGAGGCTCACCCAAGACACATAGCACAACAGGACCGCGCCGTCATCCAATGCCGCTATCACATGGCACCATTCTCTGTTGACGAAAGAAAGTCGCCGGCGCCTTCAAGAAGAGACGTCGAACTCTCCAAAGTAATTCGGGAAGCATTAGAACCAGCAGTTTTCCTTGAATACTATCCTCGAACATCAATTCAAGTGTATATCGAGATACTACAAGCGGACGGAGGAACAAGATGCGCGGGCATCACCGCAGCTGCTCTTGCATTGGCGGACGCTGGAATTCCGATGAAGGACTTGGTTGTGGCTTGCGCGGCTGGCAAAGCTGACGGAAAAATAGCCCTTGACCTTATGGACACGGAAGATAAGGTTGGCGATGCTGATGTGCCTGTGGCTTATATGCCTAACCTGAATGCTATAACATTGCTTCAGATGGATGGCAATCTGTCTATTGATGAGTTTGAGACTGCCGTTAATATGGCGATTGAAGGCTGCAAGAAATTGTATGTCCTTCAAAAGGAGGCGTTAAAATCGAAATATGTTACTGTTGAGGAGGCTAAAGAAGAATGACCTCAGATGTTGTTGTGAATGTCAAGAAAAAACGAATCACTGAGATCCTAGCGAGCGGAAAAAGAACCGACGGACGAGGATTAACAGAATACAGGGAAATCCAAATAGAATCAGGAGTGATTGAACGCGCTGAAGGTTCTGCTCGGGTGCGTTTAGGCAAAACTGAAATTATAGTTGGCGTGAAAGTCGGAACTGGGACCCCATTCGCTGATGTACCTGACAAGGGTGTTCTAACGGTTAACGCTGAACTTGTGCCCCTTGCATCTCCAAATTTTGAACC
>JAFGLT010000056.1 GCA_016927895.1 Candidatus Bathyarchaeota archaeon
ACAAAACTACTTTTTTGTACTGCATACTTTATTTGCTCCATACGAAATAACGGTGTTGCCTCTGAAAATAAAAGGAGATAGTCAATGGGGAATCCAAATATACTTGATGACGTGTTCGAGAATTTCGTAAATGGTGTAAAACTTTTTAAAGACCGAGAGGTTTTGAGGCATGATTATCTTCCTGACAAATTACCTCATCGAGAAAGTCAAATACGCCTCCTTGGTTGTGCCGTAGCACCTGTTTTGAAAGATGCTCGATGTTCCAACATTTTCATTTATGGTAAGACTGGCACTGGAAAGACTGCTGTGACCAAATATGTACTGAGTCATTTAGAGGCTAAAGCCAAGGAGTATGGTGCGTCGGTTAGATTTTGCTATGTTAATTGCCGAATGACAGGTACTGAATATAGAATATTTGCAAATCTCAGCCAAAGTGTAGGTTTGATGATTCCTTTTACTGGGTTGTCCGTGGGAGAAGTTTTCGATAGATTCCGAGCAGGTTTAGATGCGACAAAAACACTTTTCATTGTCGTTTTGGATGAAGTCGATGCCTTGATTAAAGACCGTGGCGACGGGCTTCTTTACGAGCTGACAAGAATAAATGAAACTCTTCACAAAAGTCGCGTTTCATTAATTGGTATATCAAATGACCTCAGATTGAAAGAGTTCCTTGATCCTCGCGTTTTCAGTTCACTTAGTGAGGAAGAAATGATTTTTAGGCCATATGACGCAAGTGAGTTGCGGAATATTCTTCATGAGCGTTCAAAACTATCCTTCAATGAAGGTTCTCTTTCCGAAGCTGCCTTGAACGTATGTTCTGCTTTAGCTGCTGCTGAGCACGGGGATGCTCGCCGCGCTTTGGATTTACTGCGTGTAGCTGGTGAAGTCGCTGAGCGACAAGGGGCGCAAATTGTTACAGAGGACCATGTTAAAGAGGCTGAGAGAAACATTGAGCACAACCGAGTTGTTGAAGCCCTTAAAAACTTAACTTTACATTCAAAGTTGGTTCTCTTAAGTGTATATCACTTGAATAAGTCGAGCGTTACTACGGGGGAAATCTACGACGTTTACGATAAAATTTGTAGTGAATTAGGTGCTGGGCTTCTCACGCAGCGACGCTTAGGTACTCTGGTAAATGAGCTCGATGTTATGGGACTTTTAAACGCAAAAGTGGTAAGTATGGGACGTTACGGACGAACGAAAAAGATTAGACTGGAAATACCACGTACACTCATAAAGGAAGTCTTTGGGAGTGACGACAGAATAGGGCTTTTAGTTGGTGGTACACAAACATTCCTTTCTAGAAACAGCAGTTGAGCCGGCAAACCCTTTTCTAAGGATTGGAAAATTGCTTCATGTCTGTTATATGAATGAGAGAATGTTAGTCTCTAATGTTTGCAGGTTTACCAATGGCACTTTTCCAGGTGTTGGAACCAATCCAAGTTTCTGCATGTAATCTGTTTGGTCTTGCCAGCCGCCAGAATTAACAATTAAAACTCCTCGATGGTTGCAGCAGCCCACTACGTGGACATGGCCAGCATGGAAAATGTCCGGTATTCTTTCTATCACAAGGAAATCTCGGCTTTCTGGTGCCAGCATTGTTTTGCCGCCGTATAGGGGTGCCAAGTGGCGACTTTGCAGAAGTACTTTCATTGCTTTCTCAGGTTGGCTGTGGTCTAAGCCAGGTACTGTGGCTATTATGTCGTCTAAACTGCGACCATGGCACATTAATACTTCCACATTATGGAGGCTGACCACACAGGGGTTTCCAAGGGAATGTACTCTGCCGGATTCTTGTAATGGTTTCACAAAATCTTCAGCTATTGCTGGTTGAGGTAAGGCTTTTCTTGGGGCGTCGTGGTTTCCTGGCGCAATGATGACTTCAATGTAGTCTGGTATTTGTTCAATTAGTTTTGAGGCTAGCATGTACTGTTCGTGGACGTCTTTTACTACAAGTTCATTTATTTGGTTGGGATAAACTCCTACGCCGTCAACTATGTCGCCTGCGACTGTCAGGTATTTTACGTGACCAGCAATTTCTCTCATTTTGTTGTTCCCGTATTTGCCGTTAAGCCATAGAATGAAGCGGTTAAAGGCTTCTTCGTTGAATTTTGTGCTGCCCATGTGTATGTCTGAGGTGAGCACGGCGTAAACTGGTTCTGTGGCTCTGCGCTGAGGTTTCTGGCCGATTTCTGGGAGGATTATGTCTTCAGCCAAGAAGAGGTTGGTTCTTGTTTTTACCACGGCGATGCATACGATTTGGTCGGGTAGTAATCTCTGGGCTTTTTTGTGTAGTTCTTCTCGCGCGTTATGAGTTACCAGTATGGTGGTGGTTGATTCTAAATCTTCAACTGTTAAAATCAGGTTTCGCTTCGATTCTCTTTTTTCAGCTATCATACAAATTATCTTTAGTTTCGTTTTAGGTGGAGATTTTACCGCTTCAGCTATTGGTGTTGCGGCTCTAACGTCGATTCTTTGTCTCAGTAAACTTTCAACTCGTTTAAACCGGTCTTGGAAGTATTGGAGGTATTCTTCGATGGTTCCGTTGGAGGTGAGCTTGCCTGTAGGGTCTTCTATTACGTTGATGTTTGCTTCCACATCTTTTGCGTAAGGGTGAAAAGCGCTTTTTCCTTCAGTTATGTGCTGTTCTGAAGGCTCCCAGGTTTTGTCTTGAGGTTTGGTTTCCTCTTTTTCTGTAGTTTTTGTTGTTTCTTCTGGTTTTAGTAGTATTTCCAGAAAGTTTTTGTCGATGAATAATGGTTTTTCTTCCAGTTCTTCTAGTCTCTGCAGCGCTTTACTCATTATTATTGTTGGGTCGTCTGTGGCTGTTATTGTACTTAAAAAAGTAAAGGCGTCGCTGTTTAGTTGATATCCTGCTGCGATCGCTGCTTCAACGGCTTTTTGAAGTTTTTCTCTTTCAATCATATCAGGGTTTTCCAGTTTCTTTTCTTTGGAAGGATTATGTAGCCTTCTTCATCGTTGCCTATAAGCTCAGTTTGACCTTGTAGATGGAGAACCGCTGTTATAGCAGCTGTGACGGCGTCGATTTCGTGGGTCGCTAACGGTCGTGTTTCTATGTCTCCTTTCAATTCAAGGGTTTTCAGGATTTTTTGGATTGTTTTCCACTCTTTTAGTGGTATTTCTAGTGCTTTCCGCGTTGATGTTGGGTGCACTTCGATTGCTTTATACGTTTTCTCTTCTATTATCTTGTTCAGTCTTATTGCTCTTAGGGTGAGTTTTTTCATGGCGCGGAAGTTTGGGGGAAGCACTCTGTATCCTTTTCTTATCATTTCTTTGTCTGTTTTTCTGAAAAACTCGCCTTTTTTTGGGAGACTTAATGGTGCATCTATGGCTATGAGTTCAGGGCGATTTTGTAATGTGTTTTCTATGATTTCTTTGCTAGTGTAGAGTAATTGGGTTTTCACTGTTTTGTTTTTTAATATTGCCCATCCGGTTGGGTTTTTGCTGGCTGCTGCTAAGTCTATACCAATTACACATTTGTCTTTAAATTCTAACATGAGCTTTCACGTTTATATACGGGATTATTTCTTTAGATATGTTATTTCAGAGTTTAGGTAATGTTGAGGGAGAGATGCTTGTAATGGGTGAATTACGTAAGGTGCAGCGTACACCTACTGGCACGTTTTTCGTTTGTTTGCCGAAGTCTTGGGCTGAAGAGCATGGTTTGAAGAAGGGTGCTTTAATTGCTCTTGATGAAACTGGGGATGGTAAGCTTCTTATTGATCCGAAGCATGATGCTGAGCAGTTGCATAGTGTTGCGACTTTAGCGACTGGACCGTATTTGGGTCGGGAGATTATTGGGCGTTATCTGCTTGGCTTTGACATAATTCGCATTGAGGCTAAAGAACGTATTGACTTTGACCTTAGAAACGTTGTTAAGGCGACTGTTGGGTCTTTGATTGGGTTGGAGATTGTTGAGGAAAATTATTCTCAGATAGTTTTACAGTGTCTGTTGGAGCCTTCTGGTTTTCCGCCGGAGAAGATCTTGCGGCGTAACTATGCTATAGTTGCGGGGATGAACCGTGATGTCTTAAACTCTTTTGTTGATGGGGATATGCAGCGGGCTAAAAGCGTTATTGCAAGGGATGATGAGAGTAACAGGCTTTATTTCTTGTTGGTTCGGATTTTGCGCACGATAATTCAGAATCCTCGTTTAAGCGAGAAGCTTGGGATAACTCCTATAGAGTGTTTAGACTATCGTTTGGCGGCGAGCTTGGTTGAAGCTATAGGTGATGCTTCTGTGAAGATTGCTGCTGAAACGATGGAGCTTAACGGGGTTAAGCCTTCTGAGGCGTTGCGGAAGCTTTTGGTTGGTTTGCAGGCGGTTTGTTATGATGCTCATGAGCAAGCGGTGAAAGCCTTTGTCAGCAAGGACATAGCTTCAGCTGAAAACGTGCGTAAAATGCATGAGAAAATCGAAACGCTGTTTGCGGATATTGAAAAAGTTGCGAAGGAACAACCTGTTGAGGTGATGCCGCAAATCTTGGCTGCATCGTCTTTTCTGAGGCGAATTTACGAGCACAGCGTGGATTTAGCAGACTTGGTTGTTTAACGGTTTTATGGGCTCTGTTGTGTGATTTTTTCTATGCCCCTCTATCTTGTTGATTGTTTGTGTTTTGCGCCATGTTTGGTGTTTTGGCTTTGAAACGAGTTTTTCACACGTCTTTTTCTGTCTTGAAATGTCACGTAGTGTCCTGAAATGTCGCTGAAAGTCCCATGGAGCGCGTTGTTTTAATGCGCCTATGGACTCATTAGAACTGAAAACGTTTTTAGATAGTGAGGGTAAATCCTTCTATCCAAGCCGGGGTGGCGGAGTGGTTATCGCGCTGGCCTCGAGATCCCACAAGGGCACACATAGGGCCTGTGCCAAAGACAAGCCAGCCAGTGGGCCTTTGGCTCGCAGGGGTTCGAATCCCTTCCCCGGCGCTGTTTTTCCAAGCAATTTTTAGGCTTATTTTGTAAAAATAGGCGTAAATTACCGTGTTTTTGGATTTGCTCAGAAATAAACCTAATTTGGCAGAAAATTTTTACTAGTAAAATCTTTTTATAAAAGATGCAAGAGAAACATGTGGTGAGAGTAGTTTGCTGCGCGCGCAAAATTTATGATATGTTTATTTGATGGAAAAAGCTACCAAAATTATAACAATTTCCAAGAAACCTTAAAAAACAAACTTTGCACTTACCTTCTATTTTTTAGGTAGCAACTCAGCCAAATCGTAATTTGCAAGACACAAAACGCTATCGCAAGCCCCATAGTAAACTAGTACTTTGTCATCGATGACAACATTGCCACAGCTAAATACGACGTTCGGCACTTTCCCGAAGCGTTCATAATCCTCAACTGGAAA
>JAFGLT010000057.1 GCA_016927895.1 Candidatus Bathyarchaeota archaeon
AAAGTCGAGGAAAGCGGCTTTTAACGCAAAAAGTTTCACCGAACAGCTATACATGTAAGACAAGAGAAAAAGCGGAACTTCAACTAATGACTCTTACAATCAGAAAAGTTTGTGTGAAAACCCTTCAACACCTGAGCTACTTTTGAATTGATGAATAAGTACTCAAAAGGCAGTAAGCGGCAGTCATAACTGTTTGATATGACAGAAACGCAAGGGTTAAATGCAAACATTAATATTAACAGATATTGGGCAGTTCTAAGAACTTAAAAAAACGAAAGTTCATTTCTCAGGGAGAAAAGAGAGTGGATATTGAAGAGGAAGCCACGCAAATTCTAAACCAGTTGGGGCTTACCAGTTCACAAGCAAAGGTTTACCTCACACTTCTTAAATTGGACAAGGCTACTGCAAAAGCGATTTCTAATAACTCTAAAGTAGCGCGGCAGGAAGTCTACCGCGTGCTTGTTGAACTTGAAGAGAAGAGCTTGGTTGAAAGAGTCATAGCTGTTCCAACGGAGTTTAAGGCAGTTTCAATAGAAAACGGCTTGTCTTTTTTGATTGGAGAAAGAAGAAAAGAGCTTTCTGAAATACAGAAAGAAGCAAAGAAATTATCCCCAAAAATCCAAAGTTACTTGAAGCCAAAAGAGAACAGAAGAGATACAATTCAGAGAGTGGCGTCAGAATTCATTTTGGTCCCTGAGAGTAAAGCACTTCTCCTCAGGATTGAAAAAGCGTTAGACGCTACTCAAAAAAGCATAGAGATTATTTACCCAAAGGAGCCGTTTCTGCAAGTTTTGTTTAACTTATCCGAAAAGTTCAAAGAAGCCTTGGAGCGAGGTGTAAAGATTCGATGCCTAATAAACGAGCCAATAGACGCAAATGCTTGGTCATCAACAATGCAATCTATTGCTGAAAATCCCCTCTTTGAAATCAGAATTCTATCTGAAAGTCCTAAGGAGAATTTCTGGATATATGACGAGCAAGAAGTGCTTGTCGCTACCTGCTCCGTACGCGATTATAAACAGTTTCCAGTTTTATGGACAACTTCTCCGCCTTTGATAGGAATATCTGAAAACTACTTCAATGCAATGTGGAAAAAAGCCACCAAAAACAAAATCATGAAATAGGAAGCCCGACTCGGCGCGCTTATCTGGGAACTCCAACGAGGTACGCCAACAAGCCTATAACAAACAGATACAGAACCAGTTTCTTGATTTTTCTAGCGTTTTCCCGTGAAAAGTCTCTGAGCAGAAGAGTTGAACAAGCGACAAGCCCGATGTCTGTAATTAAAACCAGAGGGATAAACCAGACAGAAACCAAGTTCAGGAACCAAGTGAAAGGGGTTAACGAGACCGCGGAGATGTAAAACAGCGTGGCAACAACAGCGGCACTTTTCTCGCCGTAACGCACAGCCAGCGTCTTAATCCCTTCAGCCTTATCGCCCTGAACATCAACGATTCCTTTGGTGATTTCCCTGCCTGTGTTAGAAAGGAAAGCCATCAGCGTGAAAAGCAGAACGCTCAACGGAACAGCATTGAGTACAATTATGCTACCGTATATGAACGGGATAGCCACACACGTGCTGACAAGAAAGTTGCCGGGCAACCCGCTCCGTTTTCCAACCGTAACGTACGTCACCATAACAACCCAAGAGACCGACGCAACCACCAAACAGAGAACGCTGGTGAAGTAAGCAAAGACAAAACCCATCACTGAAAGAACAGCAACGAAAGCCAAAGCTTCACCTGAGCTTACAGTTCCGCTGGGAATAGGACGATACGGCTCGTTTATAGCGTCAATCGCCCGGTCGTAATAATCATTGATGGTCATTGACGCAGCGGTTAGCATAAAACCTGTGAGGAAACCATACAGAATGCCGGACCAGTTAAAGCTTGAGAACTGGGGATACGCCAGAACCGCGCCAACAAACACTGCGAAACCCATTATTGCACAGTTGATTGGTCGCATTAGCCGTACGAAACCACTTACTTTCCCCATTGAATTCAAACCTTTGTTAGAGAAGCATTAGTTTTGACTAAGTTATAAAATATAACTTTAAAGCAAGAAAAATATCATTCACTTGTAATTAAGCATATAATTTTTAAATACAGGCAGTGAGAAGAATAGCGAGAGAAGTGTGCATGGTAGAAAAGAAGACGTTTGCATCCGCTTGTAAAGAGCAAGGGCGAAAAATCGTAAGAACCTTATGGTTTATCGCGGGCACAATTTGTGTGGTGCTAGGCGCCATTGGCATGGTGCTGCCTATTTTGCCAACCACACCCTTTCTTTTGGCTGCCGCAGCTTGCTACTACAAAAGCTCGGAGAGGATGCATAAGTGGCTGCTGAACAACAAATGGTTCGGTGAGTACATACGTAACTACACAGAAGGCAAGGGACTGCCGATGAAAACCAAGATAGCCGCTTTAAGCTTGTTATGGATAACAATAGTTTTTTCAGCAGTTTTCATTTTACACCGCCTTTTGCCAGCCCAGCTTGTTCTACCAATGCAGCTGATTATGGTAGCCGTAGCAGTCGTAGTCAGCATACACATCTTAAGGCTACCAACCTTTAAAAAAACTTGACTTTCACAGACATTATTATCAACCTGCATCGGAGATTGAAAAAGTTAATACGCTCCCGAAACTGATAGTTAGTAATCTTTATGGTGAAATCTTTTGAGTAATAATTATGCCCCTTTAGTTGGCGACGACTATGCTCCGGAAAGGCTAAGAGTGATAATTCCAGTAGGTGGAAAAGCCACGCGTCTTATGCCGCTCACAGAGGCAACAAGTAAAGCCGCCCTCAGACTGCTGAACAGGCCATTGGTGGAGTTTTCGCTGTTGTCTCTTGCCCGTCAAGGCATCCGCAACTTCATCTTCGGAGTAAAAGGCTACACGAACTATCGGGACCTCTATGACTATTTTGAGTCAGGCTACGGTTTTTCGGTACGGTATGACATTAAACCACGGATTCACATAAAATATCAGCCTAACGTGGACGACTTGGGAAGTGCTGACTCTGCAGCAATAAACATGGAATACTACGCGGTTAACAATCCAGTCTTCGCGGTTCAAGGCGACAACGTTTTCGAAATCTGCGTTAAAGACCTCATGCAGTTTCACCGAGAGAAAGGTGCGTTGATGACTATAGTTCTCAGGGAAGTAGATAACGTTGAAGGGTTAGGTATCGCAGACATTAACAGGAATAGTCGTATCCGCCGTTTCGTCGAGAAGCCAGCGCCGAAAGACGCTCCCAGCAAACTTGCCAACACTGGGTTATACGTGCTTTCGCCGGAAGTAAGAAAGGTCTTCAAGGAAAAGGGAGTCAAACAAATTACTAAAGAGAAGAATAGGTTAGACTTCGGTTACGACTTCATACCGTACTTGACGGATTCAGGTTACCCAGTTTATGGTTACACGTTAAAGGGAAACTGGTTTGATGTAGGTACCCCCAAGAATTATCTGGAAGCTATGAAGAAACTGCTTCATGGAGGCTTCAGCATGCTTACGGATTTCGGTGGAAAAATCAGCGAAAAACAGCAAATCTGGGTTCAGGGAGAAAGCAACGATTCAGAACAGAGAAGACAAAAAATTATTCGTAAAATCAAGCAGGGGCGAATAGAAATTGAAGGCGCCGTGCTTATTGGCAGGCACTGCCAAATAGAAGATGGCGTGAAAATAGTGAACTCGTGCATAGACAATTTCACGAGAATCGGTAAAGGCGCCACTATAGAAAACTCGGCGGTCTTGGACAGAGTAATAATCGGAGAAAAAGCCGAAGTGAGGGACAGCATAATCGGCAGGCACGCAACAATCCTTTCCAGCGGTCGAAAACCAACTAAGATAGATGCTATTTCAGTTGTCGCCGACGATGTCACAATTGAAGAAGGCTGCAGCTTAACAGAGACAAGAATCTATCCGCATCAGCGTGTTAGAGGAGAATTCAAACAGCAAATTCTGATGTCAAACTAGGCCTTAAACCACTTGAAAATCAAGTATTTCGGTTTTTCCGCTTCCAAGTCTGGCACGGCAATTATGAAGCGTTTCCTCACGGTCGTCGCCAGTCGCCCAGCCTTCACGATTTCTGTGGCTGAAATGTCAGAGCCTGCCTTTTTCACGGAAACCATGTAAGGGGCATGTTCAACGCCTGGACCGTACTTGTATACGGCAAAGTCGCAGCCAAACTTTATGCCGGGTGTTACAATTAAGCCGCTGTCACGCAGGTCATGGTAAACTGAGTATTTCTCGTCGAACTCGTCGTATAGTTTTCTGGCTTTTTGCCTTAGCTTCTTGAGCCCTACTTTACGTTTTTCTGCGCATTCGTAGATTGTTATTTTGCCTTGTTCAACTAGGTATAAGCCTTCCATTAAATCTAGGAGCAGGGGGACTTTAAACTCAGGGATTTTCGGTTTTGGTATTCCGAGGGGTTTGCCGTAGAAGCCTGTCTTGTAGAGCTGTGAGCCTTCTTCTGGGTTCCAGACTACTAGAAAGTTTTCTATTAGTTCGACTTTGGTTTTAGCCATCGATTGTTTCGCGCTCGGGGTTACATTATGAACGAGAGTACGCGGGCGATGTCAGCAGCGTCTTCAGCTTTGTCAGCGGAGTTTTCAAGAAGTTGAAGTATGTCCCTTAAAAGTAGCAGTACGGGGAGTTCAAGTTTGCTACTTAGAACTTTTATTGATAGGGCACGGTAGATGTCGTCCACAGTTCTTTCAGCTATTTCAACGTCTTTGGCTTTCTCCAAGGTTTTAGCTGATCCATAGCTTAGAACCATCATTGTTTCTCTTAGCTTGAGCACGGCATCGAAGACTGCTTCGGAAAGCTTCAACAGTTCCTTTCTTATGTCGTCTGGCACCTTCCAGTTATGCTCCATTATCTCGATGAGGTAATAGGCGATGCCTTCGGAGAAATCTGCGATTTCACTTGACAAGTTTGTGAACCGCAAAAAGTCTTCTCTGCTGATTAGGATAGCACCAATTTCAGCTAGTTCCTGCGAAACCATGCGTCTAGCTTTGAGGACTTCTTCTTCGCCTTGCCTGATTTCGGTGAAAAGTTGCCTTGCTTGTTCTTTGTTACCTGTTGAAAACTGCTCAACGAGCTGAGGGATTTTTCTGGTGACATCTACGACCTTGCGCAGGTTGTCTTGGCATGCTGTTAAAGCTCTGCGTTTCACGCGTTGTTCTGTTTCCGCTGGAAGTACCATGTCTCTCTCCACTCTCATTAAATCTGTAATCTTTCCAACATTTAGTAGTGTAAGTGTATTATAAAAGCTAACGATTAGAACCGCTAATTAAGTCCCTAAATCTTCGAAGTTCAATTTTCCTTGGAAATACTTATGCAGCAGTTCAGGTAAACTTTTGATTGGGGTTCTGACTTGCCGCCAGGAGTCGCGGTCGCGGACTGTTACCGAGTTATCGTGTAGCGTGTCGTAGTCTACTGTTATGCCCAGCGGGACGCCTGCTTCGTCGGCGCGGGCGTATCGTCTGCCTATGGAGCCTGTTTCGTCAAGTTCAGCTGTGAAGCCTTCGTTTAACAGTTGCTGGTGGACTTCCCGCGCTTTCTTGTCTATACCGTCCTTGCTTACCAGCGGGTAAACGCCGAGCTGGGTGGGCGCGATTGCTCTGGGGAAACCCATTACGACGCGGTCGTCTTTCACGTTGTAAGCGTACTCCAGTGCCACGTAGAAGAGGCGGTCGGAGCCGAAGCTGGGTTCAACAACGTGCGGGATGAAGCGTTTACCGCGTATCACAGTTTTTTCATGGGTTACTTCCACGTGTTCTGGCAGAACCTTATGGTTTTCAGCCATGTAGTAGCCGTCTTTTTCAAGTGAGGCGGCAACTTCTTCCGCAGGAGCGTTTGAAAGTAGCTCTGCAACCTTTTTGGCTTCGCCTTTGAACGCGGGACCAAGCTTGGCCTTCACTGGCTTCACTACAAGCTGTTCCTGCTCTATGGGCTCAGGGTATTCTTTGAAGACGCGGAGGTCTGCGCCGCTGGCTTTCGTGTGACAGTCTAAGTCGTAGTCTGTGCGGTACGCGTGTCCTGAAACTTCAATCCACCCCCAACGGTCAACGTAGACTTCTTGGTCGAAGCATTGCGTTGCGTAGTGGGCTTTTTCCCAAGGGAGTTTTTCGATGAAACGCTGGTTTTCCGCGGGCACACCGATTTCAATTAAAAGCTTCTTGGCCATTGCCATGAAGAATGCTTGCCACTCGGAGCGGATTATCTGCTTTGCCACAGCTTCTTTAACGGTGACCTCCACAATTTTCTCGCTGCACGCCTTTCTCTCTGGGGCGAGGTATATCCGCAAGGTTTCGTTTTCCACATCTTTCAGCAGGCAACAATTCGGTTCTTCAGGGTCAAAGAAAAACTCCAAATCAGCAATGGTGAATTCTCGGAGGCGAATTAAGCCTTGTCTCGGCGAGATTTCGTTTCTCAGGGCGTGACCTATTTGGATGACACCGAAGGGAAGTTTTTCTCGCGCCATAGCATAGAGGCGGTTGAACTCGACGAATATACCCTGCGCAGCTTCGGGTCTACCGTAGCCCGTAGCGTTCGAGTAGGGACCAATCGTGGTTTGGAACATGGTTAAGAACTGCTGGGGCGGTTTGAACCCTCCGCCACATTCGGGGCACATGATGCCGTGCGCCTCAAGTGCTTTCTGTATTTGTTTCAAGCTCATTTTTTCGGTTTCTACACAGCTTTGTTTAGCGTACTCTTCAAGCAGGTGGTCCGCACGGAAACGCTTGTTGCATGCTAAGCATTCGACCATGGGTTCTTTGAAGTGATTAACGTGTCCTGACGCTTCAAAGACTTTGCCAGGAGTAATTACAGATGACTCGATTTCGAGGAGACCGAGTTTAGTGACGAAGAGCTCACGGAGCTTCGCTTCGATGTTCTGTTTCAGCTTGGCGCCTAAGGGACCGTAGGTTACGAAGCCGCTTACGCCGCCGTAAATCTCGTAGGACTGCCAGAAGTAGCCTCTTCGCCGAGCTAACTCGTTAATCGCAGTGAACTTGTCACATTTCGCTTCGCTGTTCAATTTTACCAACCTTTAGGTAAGTGCCGAGTCGAGATTAAAAGGTTGCCATAACACCTCGGTGAATAAAGCACAACAAACCAGCATATTTGAAGCCTATTTGGATCCCAATAGTGGTTCAATGCAGAAACTACAGAGGGGTATATCCATATTGGCTGTTTTCACCGCTAAAAGCATGCAGAAAACGATAGGGGAGCGAACTGTGCAAGCACTTTTCGAAAAGAGTATTCTTTTCACACAATAACGGTTTTAGGAACGTCATTGGTCAGCACAATAGCTTAGCAAAAATGGCGTTTTCGGCGTTGGATATATCAGGGATTTTGTTTAAAACATTAATTAAGTTCGCAGATGTAACGTTTTTTGGGACCTGCAATGCGTTTTAAGTGTTTGAAGCCAGGTGTCCTGCTCGTCAGCGTTATGCTGCTGGTTTTAGTTACGCCACGCTCTTTCGCAGGCAACTACGACCTCACTTTCAGTTCTCAAGTTCAGTTTGGACTTGTCAGCCACGAACTGCATGTTTCTATCCCCTCTTCTCTTTACGAGTATTATCAGGGCAAAAACCCCAAGCTTGTTGACGATAACGAGTACGCAACTCTTGTAACGCCCGACGCAGTCAAACCCATTGCAAACAGCATCCGAAACCTCACGCTTGACAGCACGCGCAGCGACGAAGAATTCGCCAACGCTGTATTATCGCTGGTTCATCAGATTCCATATGCTGATTGCGATGTCATGTATCCAGTTGAGACCCTTGTGGAAAACTTGGGAAAATGCGACACGCTATCGCTTCTTGCAGCCTCAATTATGAAGGCTGGAGGTTTAGACGTGGTCTTACTTTACTTCAAAGGTGTACACCACATCAACGTTGGAGTCCACTTGCCTTACGAGCCGCATACCACATGGTGGTGGCAACCAGCAACAGGCTACGAGTTAAACGGCACGAAATACTGGATAGCTGAGTGCACTCCCGCAATGGAGTGGAAAGTAGGTGACATGCCGCCCCTCCTAGAAGGCGAACAGCCTTGGATTATTTCACTTGAAAACAGCGAGGAAACGTCGCCAGCGTACGTCTCAGCGAAACCGGGTGGCCCACTGAACTCATCTTCAATATCGATAAACATATCTCCAGAAATCTCAAGCATCAGCAGTCAAAAGCGAACGCTTACAATCTCAGGTTCGCTGTCACCTGCATACCCGAACGAAACAATTTCCGTGTACTTCAGCCAAGATGGGATTTCCTACAGCGCAGGCAAAACATTAACAGACAACTTGGGAAACTATTCTTACAGTTGGAATCTCACCTCAACAGGTACACATTATATCCGAACAAGCTGGAGCGGCGATGTAAATTACACTGGTGCAGACAGTGATATACTAACAGTGTTCATCGGGTTTCCCAATTCTATAATTCAGTTTGAAACGCCCACCTTTCACTATATTTACGGTCGCGGCTATATTGCCAGATATGAGCTTCAGGTTAGGCAAGGCGTTGAAGACTTCCTCGACATCCAAATGTCAGGAACAGGAATTTTGCTTACCAGCGAATTCAATATAATGAAAAGCGGGCAGATCACAGTAATACCAATGGAAGGATACTCAAGCGAAGTCTTGCAGCAGATAGTAATACCGAGGGGTTACCAACCGTTAAGGTTGCCATACGATATTGAACAGACAACAAATAACCAGTTCGGTTTCATACTGGAAAACAGCGGTAACAACAGTTACAGCTTAAACGTTAAAGGCTTGGACACTTATGAAGCGGATAAAATAAATTCCGCTAGCGAGAACGGAACAGCTTTCGTGAACGCAACTTCATACATAAAAGAAAATACATGGTATAAGCTCGTGGCAAAAATATCTGAAGACCAAGTAAACGCCGAAGTACAGGACACTAACGGTACAGTTATAGAAAGAGTGACGACCACAAACAACGCGATAAACGTTACTAAACTAGTTATATTGCTGACAAATAACACAGATCGCGCAGTAGCATTCAAAAACTTAAACGTGGAAACAATCGATCAACAAGTGCAACCCGCCGAGGAAGAAGAAAAAGCAGCAAACTGGGTCGAGCTTTTAGCACCATACGTTACGTTCATAGGGCTTATAGCTGCAATCGTTGCAATCGCCGTCGCCGCGAAGAAAAGAAAACGAGTTTAGAAAAACCTTTCCGTCGCCAACCTTGCACACAGGAACATTCATACAAAAACGTAGAAGGAGCAACTAAGCTTTCTGAAGTACACCAGCGCCTAAAGGCAAGTTAACGCCTTCTTAGAAGTAGATTTTTAGAAAGTATAGGTGTTGATATAATGTGGGAAAATTGGAAGATTGATTACTTCTGGATAGGAATATCTAAAGCTTTTGCCAAAGCTTCACAGCGCTGCCTCAGTTCCGGAATCTCGTATTTCAAGTTCTCTATCCGGTGCCGCTTGACTTCGATTTCATCGATTATTTTCTGCCTCAAGTTTTCTTCCATGGTTACCAACTGCGATTTCTCAGCGACTAGGGTCCGCTCTTCGCCGCCCAGAGATTCTAGCAGGGATAGCATGTCGCTCTCTTTGTTTTCGAATGGTTCTTGAATTCTCTGTTTGTTTGCTTCTTGGCTTGGTTTTTCTTCTGTATATGGTTGCTCTAAATTCTCAATTGGTTCTGAAGCGTTTTGTTCCCCATTATTTTGTCCTTCGTTTGGTTTTTTAAACACGTCAAACATTGTTTACACCTCGACAACGTCAAATGTAGTAATATATAATATAATCTGTATTCCCTAAACCGATATATCCCTGAAACAGGACGAAACACACAATAAAAAGGAAAAAGCCAAAAATCACCAGCCCATATACCACAAATCAACTCCCACAGCCCAAGGTGAACATGTTGAAACCAAAAAAACGGTACAAGCGCGGCTACGCCGTCGCAATCCTAGCAGGAATAGAAGAAGACACCGCAGCCTTATGGAAAGTCTTCAGCAACGTCGCCAAACCCGAAACAACACTCCACATAAACGGAACAAGAAACAACCCAAGAGACCTGTACCACTTCCACGAAGCCATAATCAACGCGTTAAGACCTACACTGAAAGAGGGAGTTCGAAGCATAATACTCGCGTCCCCCGCAAGAACAAACTACCACCAAGAACTCATCAACCACGTCCATGAGCATCATAAGTGGCTCACTCGAGGACCAAACAAAGCCGCTTTCTCCAACATTACAGGATCCGCAACCACGCCGTCTCAAGTAGCCGCACTAACAAGGACCCCCGCTTTCCACCAGATAATTAGCGAAACAACCGAAGAAGAAACAGAAAACCTCATAGAAATCCTGGAAAAACGCATCAACACAACCGACAACAACAACCTTGTGCTGTTTTCACTTGAAGAAGCAGAAAAACTGATACTCAAAAGGCAGAAGCCAAGCGAACCAAAACCTGAATACCTCATGCTCACAAACAAGTACCTTGCAGAAAACCGGCAAAAAACCAGGTTACAAAGGCTAATGCAGATTGCAGCAAACAAAAAAGTCAAAACAAGAATAATAAACGCTGAATCACCCGCAGGCAAACGCCTCACACAACTCGGCGGCCTCATCTGCCTAGCACAACTCGAATAAACACCCACTTGCGCGTCAAATCTTTCCACCAACTTATTTTAGGCACCGCACACACTTTGAAATAACAAAACGGTGGAACAGAAGTGACAAAAAAAGAGGACGCCCAGCCAGACAAAACTGTCAGGGCACCCTGCGGCTGCGAATATCAAGACAAAGGCTGGCTTTTAACCCGAGTTAAAGAATGCGAATACCACAAGCGAAAACGCACAACAAAACGCCCATACAGACCCAAAGCCGAATGCGTACGACCATAAAGCCGCGCTCAGGGAATTTGTCATTTTTTTGAAAAAAGATTTTTGTCGGGATATCTAGCTTCACACATCCATTTAAACAGTCTACACTATACATGATTGTGTTAATTTCATGTGTTATCTGGAAAATTGAGAATCAACTAAGCTAATTGTCTACTAGTTAACCTCAAAAACCGATTCAGATGAGAAAGCAATACAGGCAGAAACCTCGCAATTACCTTTTGATGTTGTCCTCAAATGGACTTATCCGCTTAACGTTTGCGTTTCTTGAAGTA
>JAFGLT010000058.1 GCA_016927895.1 Candidatus Bathyarchaeota archaeon
TGCATCACGAAGCTTTGCCCGCGCAAGGCATACTCGATTGATACCCGTTGGCTACTATCGGCGTCCAAGACTTGAAAGGTTTTTTCAGGTGGCCGTAATCCGTCTACGTCTTTTTCTTCAGGCAGAGAAACCGTTGCAGGTTCTTCATCCTTGACTCCGGCAATTGTTCTGATTATAGGATGTTGCGCGATTGCTCCAGCGTTTGTGTCAAGGTCGTTGTAAATAACTAGTTTGTGAAAAGAGAAAAGCCCGATTTCCACGGTGGCTTCTACACTCCAGCCGAGCTCGTCAGCGACTTGGGTGACGGCGCTGAAGTAGTTGAGCAAACTTTGGCTTTCCCAATACTCAGGCAAAGGGGGAAGCTCAACTTTGTATTCTGTTTTTAGCTTCACTTGCAAAGCAGGATTCAGAACTACCTCTTCTTCTATAGGAGGAACTGAAATAGCGAAGGGCGCGCGGAAGGATTTCCTAGCCAGTTCGATGGGTACGAGGATAAGGGGAGAACGGACTTCCTCGCCTGTTTCTTTGTCCTTCCAAACTAACATTCCGAAGGCAGCGTGTAATATGCGCACGCCGCGCTCTCTGTAGTCTAAGAGGGAACGCCTGTGGAGGTTCTTTAGAACCTTCTCGAGGTCGGTTCGGCTTGTTTCTCCGCATACAAGTTGTTTCGATGTTGGACTGTCTTTTCCATTAAGGAATGAAAGGTTGGCGCTGCTTGGTGATTGCCGCTTAGGCACATCGGATTCGGGAGGATACCAAAACTCCAGATGCCTTTTTCGTAAAGCGAGCCTGTTGAAAATGCGTTCCATGTTCGGGCTGGAAACAGAAAGGTTTCCTCGTTTGCTGGGCTTGAAGTATAATAAGTTGTTTCGCCGTGACAAGTCTATAAGCCGGGATTTCCAATCTTCAATACGGCGTGTCATTGGAGAACCATAGTTTTCTTGGAATGAGGGGAAGCCATTCTCCTGCATTAAATCACGATTCTGTACACTGGTTTTTGACACTTACTAGAAGTGCGTGCTACTTTAACATTTGTGGTGGCACTTAACGGACGCCTCAGCTTTTCTAACCATGAAACGCCCGCCTTCAGGGGTACATCATGTTTATTTTACTAGCAAAAAGCGAGCGGTAGATTCAGTTCATTGACGCTCAATTCTGTTAAAGAAGCAACTGTCTGCTGCCAAAGCAACCTTTAGCCACCTACCTGTCGTTTATTCAAGCGGGAAACCAGAATGATCCTCTAGGAAATGGTGATATTGGTCAGGTGTCATGAAGGATTGGAAAGCTCTTGCCACGACCTCGCTCAATGCAGGGTGTATGTGCATAGCTTGAGTAAGGGGTGCTAAGCTTTGGTTTTCCGTGTACATGAGGTTTATGACCTCTTGTATGAGGACGGAGGCTTCGGGGCCTATGATGTGCGCGCCTAGAATTTGCCCTGTGTCCCGTTCAACTATGACCTTTACGAAGTCGTCTTTCAATGCCATGGCTTCGCCTTTTGCTGTGTCAGCGTACTTGTAGAATCCGATTAGTATGTTGTCTTTGCCGTACTTCTCAATTGCTTCCTGCTCTCTCAAAGCTACACTCGCGATTTCAGGTTCAGTAAAAACGGCGTGGGGAACCGCGTGGTAGTCCATTTTGATTTTCTTTTTCAGCACTGCGTTGTAGTAGACTACTTGTGCTTCGTGGTTTGCCACGTGTTTAAACAAAAAGTTTCCGTCAGCGTCTCCTAAGACCCATATGTTTAGCTGCGAAGTCTGCATGTACTCATCAGCGACTATAAAGCCGTGTGAATCTGTTTCTATCCCAGCTTTCTCCGGATGTAAAATGTCGGTGTTGGGAACTCTTCCTGTTGCCACAAGTATTTCTTCAGCTACAATTTCGGTTGCTTTCTTGCTGTAGCGGTCGACGGCAGTCAACTTTTTGCCCTTGGATGTGGCTTCGGCTTTGCGCACTTCATGATTTGTAAGTATGGTGACGTGTTTCTGCAGTTCTCTTTTAGCTAAAGCAGATACTTCAGGCTCTTCTTCTGGGATGAACTGCGGGTTTCGACCTATTATGGTGACTTTTGCCCCCATGGCTGAAAGGAAATGCCCGTATTCTGCAGCTATATACCCTCCGCCAATAATGGCGATGCTACGTGGGAGCTGGGTTATCTTGAGAATTGTGTCGCTTGTCAAGTAACCTGTTTCTTGGAGTCCCTCTACAGGGGGAACAGAGGGTCTTGACCCCGTGGACAGGAAAATCAGTTTTGAGGTGATTGTCTCTTTTCCGACCTTGATTGTGTAGGGAGCCGTGAATTCTGCCTGTTCAGTGTAGTAGTCTATGTTTTTCGATTGTGAAATCGCGTTTCGTATCATGGTAACGTCGCGGTCAATGACCGAGCGCATTCGCTCCATGACAGCTTTAAAATCTATGCTTTTAATCTCAGTGTTAATTCCGAATTCGCGGCTTTTTTCAACGGTTCTTACAACAGAAGCAGGATATATCAAAAGCTTGGACGGGATGCAGCCTCTTGTCAGGCATATGCCTCCAGGCGCATCTTTATCTATAACTGCGACACGCAGGTTTGGGTTTTCTTGAGTCATCGCTGCTACTACTTCCATGCCAGACCCTGTCCCTATCAAAATTAAATCATACTTTTTCATGACAAAACGCAACCAAAAGTAGATACAGAAGCATCCATAGAAAAACTTTTTCGTACGCCAACATCACGGCTGCTCTTCCTGTTTGGAGACGTGGGTTGAAGGTTTTCCCGAAAATTAAATATGCGCTATATGGTTAACCAATAAATGAAGGTTGAACCGCATTGGTAATGCATGTTTACGCCTTGAAAGAGTTGCGGCGGAGAAAGTACCGTACAGCAACAAACATTGCGGGTTTCGTGATTGTCGTCGCCACTCTAGTCGCACTAGTTTCGACGGCCAGAGGCTGGGAAGCATCAACCGCAGAACCTCTCAAGGAAATCGGCACCGACATGATTATGATTTATTCAGCGCCTGTCGTGCCCTCAGGCACTGGCTGCTACATAGCTAACCATCTTTTCTCGTTCCCTTTTAACCAAAGCGACGTCGCAGAAATCGCAAAAATCGACGGAGTTGACCGCGCGGTTCCCGTGCTTATGCATCGGATGGGCGCCGTCGTGTTCACAGGCATAGACCCATCCGAGACGGAAACGAACGCTATCTTGCCATGCAACGTCTTTGAAGGCCGTTACCTAACTTCAGAAGACGGGGAAGTGGCGCTTGTCGACTGCGAGTACGCGCAACTTAACAACTTAACAATCGGATCCAGCGTAAGATACATGAAAGGCATGTATGAAATTGTTGGCTTAGTGAATGTTGACGTAGCCAATATTTTGAAATCTCACATATACGTGAATCTCCCAGTCGGTCAGAAAGGGCTTCCAGAGGATAGCACAGGGTTGGTTAACGTGGCGCTCATAAGCGTCAGCGACCCCCGAAAAGTGGATTCGATAACGGAAGAGCTAACGAGCCGATGGTTGGGTGCAACACCGATAGCTGCTTCTGACTTGGCGGCGGCAACCTCAGACGTTATCACCATCGGAGAAGAAACGGCGTGGAACATTTCGATCGTTCTTGCCGTTGTTGCCGTTTTGTTTACGGTTAGATCGCAGCTTGCTGCGGTGTCAGAACGCACCCGCGAGATTGGTATTTTGAAGGCTATTGGGTGGAGCAAGTCGGATGTAGTGAGCCAAATCTTCATTGAATCAGCGCTGCAGGGAGCCATAGGCGGGTTAGTGGGCTGTGCAGTTGGCTACGGCGTCGCTTGGTACTTCCTTTCAACCATGGGCAGAAGCTTAGCTGTTGACCCGTTTGTTTTAGCGGCAGGTTTCGCCGTAGCGTTAATCAGCGGTGTAGCAGCAGGACTGTATCCGTCGTGGAGGGCGGCGAGACTCACGCCTGCCGATGCGTTGAGAACAGTATAGGAGGACACCGAAATGGGAAAAACGAATGTTATTGAAGTAAACGGGCTTTCGCGATTTTACCGTTTAAAGAGCGGAGAGGAAGTCCAAGCAGTTGACGGCGTGGAACTTATGGTTCCTGAAGGCGAGTTTCTCACCGTGATTGGTGCTTCTGGAAGCGGCAAGACGACACTGCTTAACTTGTTGGGTGGTCTTGACAAGCCGACCACAGGCAAAGTTGTCGTAGACGGGGTCGAGGTGTCAGGTTTAAACGAAGCGGACCTTGTTAAATTTAGGCGAGAAAAAGTGGGGTTTGTCTTTCAAGCGTTTAATCTGATACCCACGTTAACGGCTTTCGAGAACGTGGAGGCTGCGTTAACTCCAACAGGTATGCCGAAGGCTAAACGAGTTGAAAGGTCTACGAGCCTTTTAGAGTCGGTAGGGTTAAAAGGAAAGGTTGACCGTTTGCCTGTTGAGTTAAGCGCTGGGGAACAGCAAAGGGTTGCGATAGCTCGGGCTTTTGCTAATGAGCCTAAGGTTCTGCTTTTGGATGAGCCTACAGGCAACTTGGACACAGTAACTGGAAAGGAGATCATGAAGCTGTGCCATGAAAACAGCAAGAAACAGGGTCAAACGGTAGTTGCAGTCACACACGCGGGCTACGTCAAGGAATACACAGACCGCTTACTCTACATGCGAGATGGAAAAATTTTCAATAAAAGACCAGAAGCAGAGTTGGAGGAGCCGGTTTCTTAGTTTTCGGGAATTCAGACACTAAGCCGCCACCTGTTTTCACTGTGCTAGAGAAAAACTGTGCTTATTAAATTAAGAATTCCTAGCATCACAAGCATCCCGCCGCCTGCTATAGCGAGCCATTTTCTGAATAAGGGTGCTTTGTTGAGAAGCCAACCTGTTATTCCGCCGAGTAATAGCATTGGAGACAAAGAAGTTCCCAAACCAAACAAAACTGCCACGGCAAAACTGTCAATCGGAGCACCAAAAGGTACAGAGTACAAGAGAAGAGCCACCAATGGCGGGCACACAATTAAGCCT
The DNA here is from genome assembly GCA_016927895.1 of Candidatus Bathyarchaeota archaeon. Taxonomy (GTDB): domain Archaea; phylum Thermoproteota; class Bathyarchaeia; order Bathyarchaeales; family Bathycorpusculaceae; genus SG8-32-3. Next base: position 4,976 of record JAFGLT010000058.1, read on the forward strand.
CTGCTGAATCCCAGCGATAAAGCGCGCAAGTCGAATCTTCCCCAAATTTTTTTTGACTCCAAGTTTTTAGTACACTCGGGATTGCAATCAGGCGAGGCGGATTGGCTCTTCAAAAGGATGGTTATGCCGATGATTATAGTTACTATGCTGAAGGCGTAGGAAGAGTACTGTTGAAAAGCGGAAAGGGAAGATTCGTCCACCACAAACTGGAACACGCCGCTTAATATGCCTATCAAGCCTCCAATTAAGGCATAGGAGGCTACGCGCCCAAGATTATAGACGAGTGTGGTGGTAATTCCTTTGCGGAAGTCCGCGCCGATACCTGCTATATAGCTTGCAAGGTATGGAAGGCATGATGAAGTGCAAAAAACTGTTCCATATAATAGCCCAACTGCAAGCGCCTCAAGATAAGGGTTAGGAATTCCAGGAAGCAACGACATTTTCCGATTTCTCAGCCTTCTTTAGATAAAGCAGATTAGACTATAGCATTTAAGTCTGTAGGGCAGGATTGATTCTACCAATTTTTGGTTCGGTAAGCAATAACTGCAACAATTATTATTAGCAAAGCGATAGCGACGGCAATGATTTCAATGGGTAATTCTGAAGACGCAGTTGGTGGGGTAGCAGCAAGTTGCGTTAGCGGATAGCGGTCTTGGTTCAGAACATCAATTACGTATGGTGTGTCGCCTATTCCGTCGCCGTCAGCATCAGTTCCGTTATAGTCACTCCAGTAGTTACCTTCCTCACCGTCATCCCAAGTGTGCATAGATTCCGTCATGTTATATTCCTCACATATACAACCGCTGAAGTGCGCAATATTTTCAACAAAGCTGTTATGATTAAGAACCATGTTTACGGGCACATCTTCAGTGTTCACGCCGAAAAATATTCCTTGATCATTATGGGCTATGTAATTGCTGGTTATAGTGTTAGAGTCTCCTGAAAGCAAGATACCAACAATATTATCTGACACAGCGCACCCAGTTATGATGTTGTTTGATGTCCAAACGTAAATTCCAATGTTAAAACTTTTGATGTTCAAGTTCCTAACTGTTAAACCAGTTCTGGTTTCGTCTGCCAAATCTATCCCAACAGTATAAGGTATCGCCGTTTCATCATATTCTTGGTCAGGTCCTTGACCTATCACCCACGAATCTGTTTTTGTTCCATTGTAGGTTCCGTAAAGAGTGTAGCCTGCGCCGTCAATTATAATGTTAGCTCTGTCCACGACAATCTGCGCGCAAATGTTGTCGGTGAACGTGTAGACATCGCCGTTACGTTGAATTGCTATATCAGAAGGGGCTATGCTGCCGTCGGATAGGATGCGGATTATTGGCTCTGTTTGCGGTGAACTCGCTAAGCCTAACCCTGCAATTGGCGCTGTTGAAAGAAGCAATAACACAAAAACAACTGTTTCCATCTTTTTCATGTTTTTTTCAACCACATTTTCTTTATTTCATGTTTATTTAGATTATTCTAGCCAGTTTCGCGATTTAAGCACGGTTTTTCCAGCTACTTTCAAGTTTAAAGCTTCTTCGTATGGGCACATTTCAACGCAGCGCAGACATAAAAGGCAGTTGGATGTTGTAACGTCACCACCCTTTGCCTCGTAAACTTCAGTTACTTGGGTGGGGCAGACCCTCTTGCAGACTCCACACTTGGTGCATTTCTCTTCCACTTTTTCTAAGCGGATGCCAGAAAACCGTTTGAACGGTTGAAAACGGTTGAACAAGGCAATTAAAGCACCCAGAGGGCAGAGCCTACACCAAACGCGCCGGTAGAAGAAGGCAGCTACGGTGACTAAGCCTAACACAAACAGGTTCAGCGATGTAAGGTAGAAACCTAGCTGGTAGAAGTCGCCGGTTGTTGCTTCGGTGAGCCATTCGGGTCTCATTAGTCCTACTGACGTCTGCAACAGCACGCACAGCGGTTTCATGGGGCAGACTTGGCAGAAAGGCGCTGCAAAGTAATTGTAAATGAAGCCGCCTTTTTCTGTTCCAGAAACAAGTTGGGTGCCGAATAGGGCTTGGGAGCCGAAGATGACGCTTAGAATTATAAGCAGGGCTAGAATCACGTAGCCAAGTTGATGAAACCTCTCGTTAAAGCGGTCTGAGAAGGCCCGATATTCTATCTTCAATGCCTTTCTGAAGCGGCTGATTAAGTCTTGGTACAAGCCGAATGGGCAGAGCCAGCCGCAGAAGAATTTGCCTAGAAGAACAGACAGTAGGATTACGGAGCCGAAGACAACGGCTAACCTCATTGCGCCTGAGGATACGTAGTCTACTCCCCAGCCGCGTCCAGTTTCCCAGAACGGGTATATGTATGTTTGAAGTTCCCAGAGCGCGCAAGTCGCGATTTTTCCGCAGGGATAGTAACAGCCTAAAAGTGGAATTGGAAAACCGTCTGGCATTGACACGCCGAAAACGTCTGTTAAAATCAGGTATTCATGGGGGGTGATTTGTTCGGCAGGTACGGGTACAACGCGGTGGTCTATGAACATGCCGAAGAAAAGTATGAAGATGAAGCCTATTTGAACAAGCAATCGCAGGGAGCTGATGTTTCTGGTTTTGTTTTTTCTGGTCGTTGTTACGGCTACTACGCCGACGCTTATGGATATTGCCGCAACGGTTACGAGAGAAATGTTAGGCTTGTAAGCTGGAAGCTCCGGCATAGGCAACGGCGCTAAAGGGTCGTTGGGGTCGGTTACGTTTGCGTATAATCGGTCACATATGTGACCACGTATCGGGAATATGTTCCAGTATCCAACCATGTCAAGCTCTTGAGTAACACTGAATTCGCCTGTCTCAGGATCAGTTTCGACCCACCGGTCTATCCAGGTGTAGTCTGGCCGAGTGAACGTTACTCGCACGGTTACGTTTGGTTCTGCAGGACATATTTGTCCTGTTATGGTTACTGTTTCGTTTATGTAAACTTCGGTTTTGTCTATTTCGGCAGTTATTTGCGGACCATAACAGGCTTCAACTGGCGCAACTCCACCTACGCTAACTATCAACAAAAAAATGAGCGCTACGAGAGCAAAGCAAGCACCCTTTCTCTCTTTCATACTCACTCTAAGTAATACATTCATTCTAAGACTTCTTATAAGTTATGTAAAAACAGACAGGTTTGCCGGGGCCCTGGATGATGGACTTAAAGGAGATAGAAAGAATGAAGAGCTAATATTGTATGATCATCATTCATTCCATCCAGAGCCCTTTCAGCCCCGTTCTCTTCTGCCAATGAGATTGTAACCCCGAAAAAAGAAGGGGGAAGATTGCGTGTTTTGTTGTCGGTGGGTTTAGCGTTTTCTGAGCATCAGGATAAGTACTAGCCCTATTGCTACGATTGCGAGTATCATTCCTATGCCAAAGCCTGTAACGTACAGGTCAGTCATAGGCGCCGGTGTCGGAGTAGGTGCCGCAGTAGGTTCAAGTGCTTCTTCCACGTTTATTGCGGTTTCAGCGTATGAGCCATAGTAGCCTTCTGTGCCTGCAAAAGTAGCGATGACAGTGTATTTGCCTGGAACAAGCGGTGTAAATGCGCAGCTGAACATGCCGCTTGCGTCACTTGTGGCTCTGCCGACTTCGTAGTAGTTGCCGTTCGGGTCGAGCACCGTTAGGATGACTTCAACGCCAGTAACGTCTGTAGGCTTAGGCTTCTGCATGTACACATATTCCATCCAGTCGCTCATAGATTCGTCAGAAACAGCGGCAACACCATTCGGGAAGCGCGCTGCCTGCTCATTTTGCGTTGTGCCTGTAGCAATATCAAGGACTGTGCCTTCAACCAGAACCTTGTCGCCGTTCACTGAAACTTTCGGTGAAGCGGTAACAGTTGTTTGGCTGGGACCTTTGCCAACACTGTACACTTGCATGTCATAGCAGTTGAGGTATACAAAGTAGCCGTCCGCGACAACGTCGTATTGTCCAACGTACATGCCTGTGCCCCATCCTGTCATGGTCCATATTTCCTCGCCAGTTGTAGCGTTAATACAGCGGTATTGTGCATCTTTGTAGTATGGTGAGCCGGGGGAGTGTTCAGTAGAGCCCAAGTAGACTTTTCCGTCTGCAATGACGTCGACGAATATTGGGTAGTGACCCCATGCTGTTTCAAGCCCAGCATTAGTACTGTTTCCTTCTCCGCCGTTACCATAGGTCCATAGCAGGTTTCCGTCGGCCATGTCGTAGCAGTAGAGTATTCCGCCGAAGCCAGCCATGTAAAGTTTGCCGTAAGCTGCTCGGGATACGGATCTAAGAGTATCATAGGGGTCTACAGGATCATCATTAGTCCACAAGAGGCTTCCATCTTCGAGGCTGTAGCCATAATGTACCATAGTCTCTTTGTCCTCTATGACGAAGACGCCGAGCTCTGGGTCCCATGCAGTGATTTCGCGGCTAACGTTACCTGGTGCTACTGGAAAGTGCTTTGTCCATAGTATGTCACCTTCTGAATCTGGCCCCAAATTCACTGCAGTAACATTCGCTCCATCCGAACTTATTGTTCCTCCGAAAACGCCAACGTGTGTTCCGAAACTGCCCTGAATAAGAAGCAACTTGTCATTGAAGCTAGCTTCCCGCCAAATGCTCCACGAGCCAGGACCCAAACTTGACATTGAAACATTCCAATCGTAATACCAGTCGCCACTTGCATCTATCGTTCCGGGATACCAGTTTGCGGCGCCTATTTGTCCAGGATTTTGCCAGTTTATGCGAGATGAATTCCATTGTAACAGGCGATATTCGGGATCTGTTCTCGTGCCAACATTGCTAAGGACGTATGTAATGATTTCTCCGTGTGGACCTGGAACCGAAACGCCTGAGGGAACACCGGTTATGTTTGTAGCTGTGGGTAGTCCTGTTCGTGGATCGTACGCGCCTGCAAAACTTCTCGTGAAAAGCAGACCGTTTGGGAGAATTCCATGTTGGTTTCCGTCGTCATAAGAGTAGTAATAGCCGAATGCTGGGTCAGACAGTCCAGTTCCGGAAGCGCCTATATCAGCATTATACCAAATTTCTTCGCCAGTGCGCAGGTCAAGGCATATCCAGCCTCCGCCTCCGCCTGAATTTCCATATGGCATTTCGAAGTAGAGTCTTCCGTGCATAACTAGGGCGTTGCTGAATCGGACATTGTATGATCCACCCATGTAGAATGTGTTGCCTTCGCGATCAAGATAACCGCCTCCGACAATTCCTCCGTCCTGAATGGGTTTTGTCCACATGATGTGAGGGCTGTTAGGACCAGTGCCATAAGGTTGATATCTGGCATAGCCGGCACCGCCTGTACTGGTTTCGCCAGTAAGGATGTATGGAGGTCCGAGCCAATTTGATCCGATTGTCCACCAGTCTATGTTCTCGCCCTCTATTGGGCGCGTCCAGTACTCCGTTGGAAGCGGATAACTAGCTCTTGCTTCACGCAGTGCTTCTTCCTGCACAGTAAAAGATGTTGTTGCGCTAGCGGCTGTAAAAACGTCGTTCTGGTATGCACCACTCCAAGTGTATGTTTGTTCAGGATACTCAAATAACAGAGTGTATTCTCCAACCTGATCAGGTGTGTAGGCTGTATACTGTATGCTCGTCGTGTCCTCAACAATATCCCACTCCATCAATTCCTCTGTGTCATCTGGCGCTGTGATAGTGAGTTTGTAATCATGTCGTCTAATGTCATTAGTCACAACGGCACTAGGCATGGGTACGTCAACCCACATTACAATGCTCACTTTTTGACCGACCCCTACAGGGTCAGGTGCAGCAACGATGTAGGCGTAGGAAATAATCTTCCACGGAGGGTCATGCGCAGAAGCTAAAGGCACAGCAACAAGCGTAATAGCCATAGTTAACGTCAGAACCAATGCAATCAAAGTAGCTGTAGATTTTCTTGATGAAAATTTGATGTATTTCTCTCTCCTTTTAAGTTGTAAACCTAAACTACTGAGAAACCGCTAATAAGACTCGCTCACCTATCGTGAGTACAAAAAAATGTAAAAAAAGGGTTCATCAACAGCCAATTATTTTAAGATTTTTTACATGGAGGTAAAATAAATAAATCAATTTAAACAAATCAGCACTATGTACGAAGACATACGTATAGCTATAGAAGTTGCTTCTGCAATTATATGTTTCATTCTACTTTGGTTCATGGCGAAACCCTATAGTCTGACCCGAGAAGGTCGGTATCTTGGCCTGCCTCTTGGATTTGGGTTTCTTGGAATATCATCCGTTATCTGTGCCATAGCAACTATCACAGGCTTTTTCGCTAGCCAATTGGCTTGGCTCCAGCTTCTTCCAAGAACATTTGCATTCCTCTTTCTTGCAGTAACGTACTACTTTTCGAAGAAACCTTCAAGAAAGTCTCCTTTAATGTGGGGCTTAAGCATTAGTTTGCTAATTTTCGTTCTTGTAACTTTAGTCATAGCGGGGATACTTAATCCGCAATTTGCCGCGGAGGGTTATTTAGCTTCGTCAGTCTATTTCCGATTTTGCAATTTAATTTGTCTTTTCTACATTTCTATTCATACACTGAATAGTCACATAAAAACCCTAGATTCCTCAACTATTGTGATACCATTCGCTTTTATTCTGCAAGGAATAAGCCAATATTCCATAATAATTTTTTCCGTTGACAGAAGTCTTTTTGCATTTTGGAGCGCCATGGTCCTACGTTTTGCATCCTTAGCGGCCTTTCTTTACGTTTCATACAAAGCTTTTTACACTATAGATAAACGGGTCGTGAGAAATGAGGACGATGCCTCGTAGAGATAAATTCAAGATTTACGGCGACCTTTTGTCCGCGCTTTATTATCAATCCAGTGCTGAAAAGATCGTGCTAACACAAATTCAGGTAAAAATTAATGTCCCTTTTGACCGCTTGAAAACATACATTACGGAGATAAAGGAGCTTGGTCTAATTGAGGATGAGAATTCTTTGAAACTTACTGAAAAAGGAATACAATATCTTAGAATGTATAAGAAAATCCTTGACTTTATGAAGCGTATGGGCCTCGAATACCGATAGAAGAGACTCGTAAGTTTATAGTAATTAATGGTAAGAAATCCGGAAAAGAGTTAGCGTCTTCTTGAAATTAATGTGAAATGTGGGGCTGTATGACCAAGCTTCAGGCCAAATTTGACAGGAAAAAAGGGGAGATTGAGGAGCAAGGATCAGGCTCAGTTTGTGTAATTTATTCTCCGATCTCAATGCGCCGTACCTTTAGTGTAAGACCGCTTTCGCAACCAGTAGAAGCTGACAACCAAAGCAGCAGAAGACAACAGCACTATGGCTCCTATGGTTAAGGGTTCAGGAACTACGTCGCTTCCGTAAATCGTGAAGTCACTCGTAGCCACATTTCCCAACTCATCTATCACCGTCAGAGGCTCCGTTCCATTCCAAATGTCGGGCACCGTGAAATTGACTGTAAAAGCACCGGAGGCATCTGTGGATACACCAGCAGCAGGAGTCACGTTAAATTGATAGTAAGTATAGCTGGCGGTGAACGTTACAGTATAGGCTGACCAATCCGCTGAGGAAGAACGGCCAAATTCGCCTGTTACATAATTTACAAAGGGGTCGATTGCGTATGTACTTGAGGTTGCTAGCGTTCCATTGCCATAATCATCGGTATAATCGGATTCTACAACTTGGGTACCTGAGTCAACGGCGCAGTGGAAACTAAAGGAACCTGGTTTAATCGGATAATGCTCCGTATTGGCCGTAAACGGGCCGTAAACGTCGGGCCCGCCAACAGCAGTATCGGTAACGTTGTGGACTTCACCAGTAACAGTTATCTCTGGCCCAAGGCCTATGCCCACCGCGTTTGTTGCTGCAAAATCTGTGCCCTCGACTTGTATGGAGTCGCCTGGCTCACCAGATGATGGCGTCAACGTTACTGAAAGTGCTGCGTTTGTCGCTAGTATCGTTGTTGAAATGATTAAGATGGTTAGAAAGGTTATTATGGCCGCTGTGTAGAATTTTTTTCGATATTGAATTTTTTGTCATCTCCTCGAGTTGATAAGGTTACTATTAAAGCACTAAATATATAATATTTTTTCATTTATTAAGGGAAAAAAGAAATAAACAGGACTAGATTACAAATAAAAGTACAAAATATAATAGGAAAGGTTTAACATTGGGGCCGACCTTAAAAGGTCAAAAAAAGGACAGCAGATTGCCAGATCAGAAAAAAATCGACGAAACTGATACGAAGATATTAAAGATACTTTTTAAGGAGTCACGCACCAGCTTCACCGAAATTGCCAGAGAGTGCAAAATCTCAGTCGGTGCAGTGAGAAAGCGGTACAAGCGATTGTGGAAAACAGGCATAATCAACGGAGAAATAATGCAGGTAAACCCAAGTAGCTTAGGATACAAATGCATAGTAAACATAGGAGTCACAACAGCTAGAGAAAACGAGAACGAA
>JAFGLT010000059.1 GCA_016927895.1 Candidatus Bathyarchaeota archaeon
CCTTTATCACAGTAAAGCGGAATAGGCTCACCACCGTCTCCGCACTCGTAGTAAACGTAAATCTGCGAAGAACCATCTCGGAACTTGACAACCCCAAAATCCAAATTCAAAAGCTTAGCAGTTTCCTCGGTAGCTGTCCGGACGGAAGCCAAACGCTTCTTACCTGGAACATTGGTTGACGCATACACAAGTAGCTTCCCAGAATTGTTTTTGAACACTTATATCCACCTATACTTTCACAGGCGAAAAACACTTTTAAGACACAGGTACAAACGACGCAGGCGCACCTATGAGAGGTGTGTTAAAGTGAAAACCCTTAAACCGTTGGGAAAGCCAAGATTATGATGCAGGAAGCTGAAAAAGTGAAAGGTTGTGCTCACGTTTTTATAACTGGCAGAGTTCAAGGCGTGTTTTTCAGGTTAGAAACCAAACACAATGCAGACCTATATGACGTAAAAGGTTGGGTTCGCAACTTGCCAGATGGCAGAGTGGAAGCCGTGTTCGAAGGCGAAAAAGACGCTGTGGAAAAGCTGATAGCTTTCTGTAAGCATGGCTCCTCAGGAGCGAAAGTTACAAACCTCGAGTTAATGTGGGAACCTTATACGGGAACGTTTGACAGGTTCCGACTAAAATACGGTTAGAGTTTCTTGGGTACCCTGAAATGTGAGTCTTTCCCAGCGCTTATGTATTCTCCGCCCAGCCCGCGCACGGTTGAAGCGATTTTAGCAAAGTTTTCAGAACCAAGAAACTGTTTAGGCTTAACCATTATGTAATCGCTTTTTTCTTGGAAACTCAGCAGGGCTTCCAAATCTTCTGGAAACGCCAAGCGAACATCATCCACAGCTTTCTTCTTTCCCTGAACCTCACGAGAAACAGGCGCTGCCGCTTGAGGTGCTGACTGAGTTACTTTTACACCTAGCGTTGCTTTTATTGATGAGGACACGGAGCGCAAATCCTCCGAAACCTTGTTTAAAACCACAAGAAGTTCATCAACTTTCTCCACAAGCTTTTCTAAGCTCTCTTTTTCACCGCTCATAAACGCTTCCCCTTCAAATTCTAAAATACTTAAGGCGCTTATTAATTATTTGCAACCTCAATTTCAACCTAAAATCACCTTTGTCGCTTGGGAGAAGCCAAATTGTTCGAAATCGACGGAAGCCAAAAAAGCGGAAGCGGCACAATTCTACGCCTATCAGCAGCATTAGCAGCCGCCAGCAACGAACCCTTACACATATTCAACATCAGGCAAAACAGACCGCAACGAGGTTTGAAACCCCAACATTTGGAAGCCGTGTTAACAGCAGCGAAACTCTGCAACGCAGAAGTAAAAGGTGCAACACTGGGCTCTAAAGAACTCTGGTTCAAACCCCGCGAAGTGAAAGGCGGAAACTTTGAAGCGCAAATCGGAACCGCAGGAAGCATCCCCATGCTCTTGATGGCGGTACTGCCCATATGTGTATTTGCCAAAAACACGGTGCGGTTACGTGTGACGAAAGGCGGAACAGACGTTTCCCACTCCCCCACCATAAACTACCTGCGGAACGTGTTCCTACTGGCGCTGAAGCAGATGGGACTTGAAGCCGCCATAACCGTGCAAAAGTACGGCTACTACCCAAAAGGAATGGGGGAAGTAACCATGACCGTAAACCCCTCCGACGCCCTGCAACCAATCAAACTAAACAACTTTGGCAAGCTGAAAAGGATAAAAGGTGTTTCGGTCTGCACGTTCCTCGCAGATAGAAAAGTCGCCGAACGCCAGACCAACGCAGCACACGCTTATCTCCACGAAAAGGGTTATGCAACGGATATTCAGGTCGTGAATGACCAGTCAAACCCGTTTCAGAAGGGAAGCTCCATTGCCTTGTGGGCTGAAACCGACACAGGCGTAACAGTGGGCGCAGACGCCATAGGGGAACTCAAAAAAACAAGTGAAGCCGTTGGCAGAAAAGCGGCTGAAAAACTTGATGCAGAACTTTCCGTTAAGCCCACCGTGGATGTACACATGTCAGACATGCTTATCCCGTACATGGCTTTGGCAGAAGGGCCCTCAAGCTTTTTAACAAGAACAATTTCGGAGCATTTGGAGACCAACATTTGGCTTTCAGAAGAGATGCTGAAAGTGCGGTTTAATATTAAAAAAGTGAATAACCTCTTCAAAATAGAAAAACCCAGTTGATTGCATGTCTGAGCGCTCACTTTGCATTAAAGTCAAGAAAATTAAGGGCGAGAAAACCCTTATTCTAGCTAAAAAGCTTGGAATAACCAACAGTGAACTCAAAATCCAACAGAACACAAACCACATCTACATCCCACTCGTTCGAAACCCAGACGAGACTGAACTTGCAAAAATGAACGGGCAACTGCTTGACTTCGAACTTGAAATCAAAGTTTTCACTAAAAAGAAGCCTCAACCAAAAACACTCCACCAAGTTCTCGAAGGCCATTTGTCTCCGAACTTGCTGGCTATTTTGCCGCGAGCACTAGACATAATCGGCGATATAGCAGTAATAGACATTCCACCCGAACTCAAAAAGCATAAACAAGTCATCGGCGAAGCGCTATTGAAGGCACATAAGAACGTGCGAACCGTGCTTGCAAAAGTCGGTGCGGTAAGCGGAACATATCGCCTGCGTGAGCTTGAAATGATTGCAGGAGATAAAAAAACCACCACAATCCACAAGGAACATGGATGTCAATTCCAAGTTGACGTTGCTACAGCGTATTTTTCTCCTCGGCTTTCACACGAACACAAAAGAGTGGCATCCATTGTCCAGAAAGGCGAAACGGTGGTGGACCTGTTCGCTGGAGTCGGACCATTTTCAGTGCTAATCGCCAGAAAAAATGCTGATACAAAGGTTTACGCTGTTGACATAAACCCCGAAGCAATCGAGCTGTTGAAAAGAAACATAAGGCTCAACAGGGTAGACAACCGTGTTATCCCCATTCTAGGAGACGCAGAGCAGGCTGTTGGAGACAAGCTTTTAGGCGTTGCAGACCGTGTTATTATGAATTTGCCTGAAAAAGCCATAGAGTTCGTTGACATCGCTTGCAAAGCAGTTAAACCGTCTGGCGGCGTTGTTCACTATTACGCTTTCATCCGCCTTCCCGACACCTTAGAAGATGCGCAACAGCGTTTTTCTGAGGCTGTGGAAAAAACAGGCAGAAAAGTAGATACGTTTCTTTCTGCAAAAACAATCCGTGAAACGGCTCCTTACGAGTGTCAGATTGTCTTGGACGCTAAAATTCACTAAACGTGAACTACGAGGGTAATTTTCACTTTTTGCTCGGGGTTCTTCAGTTTCTCCACGAGCCCTCTAGAGAGATCCTGTGCGGCTTTATCAGCGTGAACAGCCAATGTTCGGCTGCAAACATAATCGCTTTTTCTAACAACAATATCCGTGAGGTGAGTTAGAACCAGTTGCGGAGAACCCAGCGCTTTAACCTGATCGGTTATTTCATCAGCTTCGATTGTCATATTTAGTTTCGCGTGCGGTTTTCGCAGGTTTTCCTTGAATTCAGCGGTTAAGTCGGCTAAAGCTTTGTCCGCAGCTACCGAGACTATGCAGTCTCCTTTTTTTGACAGACGTTGGTCCTTTGTGAATTCCAAAGTGGTTTTGTGCGTTGCCTGAATGTTTTCATGCCCATAACCGAAAATGACTTCTCGTACCTCAGCAGCGGGCAATGCTACTCCATAACCTCGATGGAATCTACTTTTCCGTCGCCGTCCAAATCGAAACCTTGTATGACAGCGGCGAAGGTGTCGTCGTTTCGGTATCCTTGCAGGGTTTTCTTCCAAAAATTTGTCAAAGCTAAAACGCATGCTTTGGTTCCCACGGCTTTGTTTCCAGCTAACACTACAATGCGTTTGGTTTTGTCCCAGGGATTTACGATTTTGGCTATTAAGCCAGCCGCGTCCGCAGTGTAAACACGTGACGTCTTTTTCGATGATAAACCTCCAAGAAGGAAACCTTGATCACTAGACTGCATGTTGAACCTTATAGGCAGATACTCGTTTATCTCCTGTGTGAACAGATTTGTTCCTGGACCACCGACGAGAATGAGGTTGTTTTTTTCTTCTTTTTCAGCTTTCACGTCCCCATCTAACTTTATGGCGAAATCAGCGGGCATCTTGGCGAACTGCCCTATGAAAAGAGTTAGATACGCCGCGTAGTGTCCGTCTCTTGCGCTGGTTTTGAAGGGCCCGTGTGGCGTGGGGCTGCCGACAACTATTTTTCCCTCCAGAACGCCTTTTCCGTCGACGAATTCTTTGAAGAATCTTTGAATTTTCTCGTCCATGCTTAAAAGTGAGATGTTTTGAACGGTGTTGTAGCCTTTAGGGAATTCGATGCCGAAGGCTGGAGAGACGGTTTTATAGTATTTTGCTGTTGCGCCCTTCTTTTTTTCTTCTTTTTCAACGGTTATGGCTCCTGCCTTCGCCAGTTTTCTTATATGATAATAGACTTTCTGTTCATGGACACCGAGCTGACGAGCGATTTCCAACGGGTACATTGCCTCTTTGGAGAGCATAGTCAAGATTTTCCAGCTTAGCGCGCCCAAAATCATCTTTAGTTTCTGCGCGTCCTGCATTATGCTGATTTCTTTCACTCTTTGTGTTTTACCATCGTCTTGGAGCAGCAGTTTCTTATCCATGATTCTTCACAATCATAACCGCGTTCACTATTAAAAATTTTATTATAGTAATCTGCAGAAAAACCAGAGCATTAAAGCCGTTTACGGGTTCCGTGAAAACGTTGCGTAATAAAACCCTTAAAAATTTTTTTTTAGAGTAGAAAGTTTTCTCCTAATAATCCTTATTAGCACAAGACCTCTTTGGGTAAGGCTTAATAGAACTAGACATGGTGGAGTGAGGTCGAAAAATGTGTGGAATTTTTGGTTGCATACTGAAAGAAGGGCAAGCAGCACCCTTAATTCATGCTTCACTTAAACGGCTTGAATACCGCGGTTACGATTCCGTAGGTATAGCCACAGGCCAAAATGGAAAAATCTACATAAAAAAAGACCAGGGAAAAATAGATGACGTCCATAAACTTTTGGACCTTGACGATTTACCCGGCAACTTGGGCATAGGACATACACGATGGGCTACGCACGGCGCACCTTTAAGGGTCAACGCGCATCCACACACGGATTGCACAGGAAACATAGCAGTGGTTCACAACGGAATAATAGAAAATTTTTCTGAGCTAAAACTTGAACTGGAAAATAGTGGTCACGTTTTTGTCTCAAAAACTGACACAGAAGTAATAGCTCATCTCATCGAGGAAATCCTCGGAAAAAAACCCAAACGAAAGTTGGCTGAGGCTGTTCTTGAAGCTGTCAAACGGCTTGACGGCTCTTATGCCATTGCTGTGATCTCAACCAAGGAACCAGACAAGATAATATGCGCTAGAAATGAAAGCCCCTTGGTGTTAGGAATAAGCGAAAACGGCGTTTACTTCGCATCGGATATTCCAGCGTTCCTACCCGTAACCAACAAGGCAGTTTTCATAGAAGACGGGGAGCTCATCAGCCTTTCAGTTGACGGCTACGAAATCCGGAAGATTGAGAATTCGAAAGTTGTCAAGCGAAAACCAAAGAGTATTGATTGGACATCTGAAATGGCAGTTAAAAAGGGGTATCCGCACTTTATGATTAAGGAGATTCATGAGCAACCTGCAACTCTCCGCAACACGTTGCGAATGCAGGAGCACTATCTGGATTTGCTGTCTACGTTTCTTGACCGTGCTACTGAAGTTTTCTTGGTGGCTTGCGGCACATCTTATCACGCTTGCTTGGCTGCGTCATATATGTTCTCGAAGCTGGCGTTCTTGCCAACATACCCTGTTTACGCCTCAGAGTTTATTGAGCAACACGGTAAATCGGTTAACATAGACAGCACTATCTTGGCGGTAAGCCAGTCAGGTGAAACAGCTGATACACTGGCAGCGGTTACATGTGCCCAACAGCGTGCCGCAACTATTCTCAGCTTGACAAATGGAATTGGCTCGACTTTGACTCGTGTTTCTCGAGTTTATATAGGTCAGCAGTCGGGTCCAGAAATCGGAGTGGCGGCCACGAAAACGTTCACTTCGCAGCTTTCGGTGCTGGCTCAAATTGCGCTTAGGCTGTCGAAGAAGCGTGGTAAGATTTCGCAGGACGAGATGGATTACATTGAGGAGCGACTTGAAGAACTGCCTGATATTGTTGAGACCATAATTCAGACGCAGGAAGAAAAAGTCAAGCAGATTGCCAAGAAATACAAGGATGCAAAAATATTCTTCTTTTTGGGTAGAGGGATAAGTACAGCCACAGCCTACGAAGGGCGGCTTAAGCTGATGGAGATAGCGTATACGCCCTCAATAGCTTTTCCAGCAGGAGAAAGCAAACACGGACCAATCAGCCTAATTGAACCTGGTTTTCCAGTGGTGTTCATCTGTGCTAAGGATGGAACCCGCAAGACTTTGATCAGCAACATAATGGAGATGAAGGCTAGAGGAGCTTCGATAATCGCGGTTATAGAGGAAGGCGATGACGAAATCAAGGCGCTTGCGGATGATTACATGGAAGTACCCAAGGGAATACCTGAAGTGCTGTCGCCGATACCTTATGCGATACCTCTGCAGCTTTTAGCTTACTACATAACCCTTGAGAAGGGACAAAACCCTGATACGCCGAGGAACCTAGCGAAATCCGTCACTGTGAAATAATGGCAATACGTTTGCTCTTGAAGCTGGTTCTGTAATCGCAACAGCTGTGTAAGCCGATGGGTTTGTGTTGTTAGATTAGTGCTTGGTAGTAGACTCGTCCTTGGCCGTATTCGTGGGTGAAAGCAAATGCGTAGTTTGCTATGTTCCATTGTGCCAGTACTTGTCCGTTGTTGGTTGGTGACGATATTGCGGCGCAGGAGAAGCTTTCTGTCTGTAAGATGGTGTGACCGGTTAGAAGTGCAGTGCCGAGTGGATTGTCGACTGTGACTGTTACGGTTCCGCCTGCGTTTACGTAGTATCCTCCGCCGAGCCAGTTGGGCGAGGTGCTGCCGCCGGGCCACCAGTCTTTGCATTCGACATTAAGGTAGCATGGAACTCCTGCTAGGATAACTAGGCTTCCGCCGTTAACTATGTAATCGCTGAGGAGTGTTGCGTGTTTTGGTTCGACTGCCCAGTAGGAGTGGATGACCAATAGGTCGTAGTTAGAGAGTTTTTCTGGGATGTCGCCTGCTGTCTCTATGCTGAAGCCTTCTTGCTCCAGCGCTTGTGATATAGATTGGCTCCACTCATTCATTTTGGACTCGTCGGGCCATGGTCCCCAGTTGGCGCCGTCTGTGAGATGATGGGTTTCATAGGTGTCTTTCCAGTTGATGACCAAAGCTGAATTGCCGTCGCCAGCAGCCCAGCGTGCTCCGCTTCCAAGAAGATCAAGAATCGGCGTTGCAGATACTTCTGTAGGTGGTTCTGGGGAGGGTGATGGAGAGGGCGTGGGTGTTTCTTCGCTTTTGCGTGTAGCGTTCATGGTGACTAGGAAGTTGCCTGTTGGTGCTTCTGGTGCTACCTTGAGCCAAGCGTTGAGGGTTTGTTCTCCGGGTATTATTGTGTAGGTTTTGTAGCTGAATGTTACGTATTCTGCTTGATACGTTGTGTCATTTAAGCTGAAGTCTAATACAACTGAATAGGTTACAGAAGCCATATTTTGAAGGGTTATGTTGAATTCTACTGTTTCACCAGGGAAAAGGCTGAATGCCGTAGGGCAATTTAAAATTTCCAAGGGCTCTTTGACTTCAAGCGGTATGTCTTCAGACGGCGGGAAATAGCCCTCAATTAGTCCAACACTAAGTGTTGAAGCCAGTAAAATGACTATGCAAAGAAGGCAAATTTTTCGCCAATGCGCCTTAACGACTTTCACTTGGATGGGCCCCCGTGTTCAAATTGGTTATTTCAGGCAACATATTTTATCCAACCTGCAATTTTGCTAGCTTGTTTTTGTGATTAAAGGGTTTTTGTCAAGGTTTCTTGACCAAGCGGCCCGTTTTTTAGTCAAGATTTCTTGACAAAGTCTTTCAGAATGCTTGCGTAGCATTTCAGTTTTAATGTGACACCGTGTGATGCGGGTAGCGTGAAAGGTTCAAGCGTTTCGTAAGCGTGTGAGTTAGTTAGGTGAAAGGGAAATCTATTGTTTGTCTTGATTTTCAGTGCATATATGTTAAAAGGGAAGAGACTACACTACTTTAGTCGGTGCTTTAGTTTGGAAAAGGCGAAGTGGGAAAAGCTCATTGATGGCTTGGTAAAGCAGGGTGTTTTGCGTTCGCCAAACGTTATCAAGGCGATGCGTAATGTGCCTCGCGGCAGGTTTCTGTCCAGCGATGAGCAGTCTTACAGTGCTTCGGACACGCCGCTTCCGATTGGTTTTGGCCAAACAATTTCGGCGCCACATAGTTTCAGCTGTGCGCTGGGCTAGGCGATACATGGTTTCGATAATGAATGAAGCCCTCCAGTTGGAGGTTGGCCAGAAAGTTTTGGAAGTTGGTGCGGGTTCAGGTTGGCACTCGGCTACGATAGCGGAGGTAATTGCGCCTAGTAGTGCACCTAGAAGCGAGTGGGGTTGTGTTTTCACGGTGGAGATTGTTCAGGCGTTGGCTGAGAACGCAAGGAAGAACATTATGAATGCGGGTTACGGTGATCGAGTGAGGATAATTAGCGGTGACGGTTCTAAAGGTTATGCTGAGAGGGCTCCGTATGACCGTGTTGTGGTGACGGCTGCTGCGCCGCGTGTGCCTGAGCCTCTGGTAGACCAGTTGAAGCCCGGCGGCATTATGTTGATTCCAGTTGGCAGTGTTTCTCTGTTCCAGAACCTGTTGAAAATTAAGAAAGAATCAGACGGGGAAATTAGGCAGAAGAACCTTTGCGGAGTAGCTTTTGTTCCTTTAACTGGGGAGTACGGCCACAAGTTCTAGGCTTTAGCCGAACCATTTTTCGAGAGTGGTTTTGCTCTTTATTTCTTTGGTGCCTTCCTGCATTTTTTCCACTGCTTTTCGCACGCGGTTTTCTGAGAAGTCTTTTTCCCTGACGAGAAAATCCACTATGCCTTCTGCGTCTGGGTCTTTCCACTCTACGGTGTAGTCGTTGCGTACTTCTGGATGCAAAAAGACTTCGCGTATTTGCTCGGGTGGATGTGGAAAGTCGGCGTTTTTTATGTGGGGCAAGGCGTTTTCTATGGTTGAGTGTTTTTGTATGAGTTTCAGGGCGGTTTTTGGTCCTAAGCCTTTGATGCCGTCGGGGTTGAAGTCTGTGCCTATGAGGATACCTACGTCGATGAGCTGCTCGTAGGTTATTTCGCATTCTTTAAGCACTTTGTCAAGCGTGAACACTTCAGGCTCCACGTCGATGTATACGTTTTTGCCGGGAAGCTTTCTTCTGCCCGAGACCGTTACGTTTCTAAGCAGTGTGGGCGCACCGAACAGAAGACTGTCGTAGTCTTGGCTACCGCAGTAATCAGCGTCTCTACGTCGCGTCATGTGTGCAGCCTGGGCTTCGCCTTCGCTGGGAGCCTGAACCCACGGCAACCCCATGAGATCTAAAAGCCGTTTAGCGTCTTCTTTCATGTAAGTCTTCATGCTTACGGTTGCTTGAGCGAACTTCCGGGCTTTCACCATGTCGCCTTTCGCGATGGCTTTCTCGTAATGTACCTTCGCTTCTATTTTCACTTGTTGGCGGCGCTGAATCTCCGTGGCTTTGAGCACGGGCGGTTTGCCGTCGAAAACGAAAATCGGCTTAATCCCCAACTCCACAAGATTACTCGTCCTGTAAAGCAACCCGCTCAAGTGGCTTGTGACTTTTCCTGTTCTGTCAGTCAGTGGAGTGCCATCTGGCTGGCGGATTATCGAGAGAAACTGGTAAAGCGTGTTGTATGCGTCTATAGCCACGGTTTTACCGCTTAAATCCTCTAACTTAACCACTGTTTTCGGAACAATACCCCGAAGATTTACTCCCAAAACGAACCCCCGTGAAGTATAGGCTAAAAACCAAAATAATAAACTTGCGAAAGCTAAACACATAAGATATAAGTGAGTCTTGCATTAGTGAACCGTCACAGAAGAGGGAACTATATGTCAGAAGGAGCATCTCTTTCCTTAATTACGTGTACAAGTTGCGGTAAGCCCATTCAGCCGGGAACTGAAGCAACAAAGTTTCAGTGTCCGAACTGCGGAGAAATACAGATTAAACGCTGCGGAAAATGCCGCAAGTTCGGTCGCAGCTATAAATGTCCAAAATGCGGCTTCATAGGACCATAACGGGGCGAACAAGCAATGGGCAGAATCAAAGTTGTTTACAAGGTTTTTCCAGAAGACATCGTTGAAAACTTTGATGACCTCAAAAAACAGGTGGAAGGCTGTATCCCCAAAGACTCAGCAGTTGAAGGCTACGGCGAAGAACCCATCGCCTTCGGACTAAAAGCACTCCTTGTCCAAGTAACCTTCCCAGAAGACGAAACAGGCATAGTCGACACGTTCGAAACAGAAATGGAAAAAATCCAAGGCGTAAGTCAAGTCCAAACAGTCATGGTACGCAGAACCAGCCGATAAACCCCACCTTTTCAGACCAGCACCCAAAAACAAAAAACCCCCAAAACCGTTTTCCCTACTTATAGTTTAGATAAGGGGCTATAGACAAAAATCACACGCCAGTACAAACCCTTTTTCGCCACCCACCATTGTAACCTCCACAGAAAACTGCAACCCAAAGCTTCAACAAACAACACCAAAAAACCGCATTTTCTTCACGAAAACTCTTAAATGAGAGCGAGAAATACTCAATCTAAGATTTAACAGTTATCAACCATAAAAGGAAGAAAAAAAATGGCCACACCGACTAAGCTTGAAATCGTAAGCTACGACGACAAAGCAAAAATTTTCACCGTAAAATCACCAAAAACAGGATATACCTGCCAAATCGCAGACACCTTCGCGGAGATGTTCTCCCTTTGGGCAGGGAGAATCCTAATCACCGCAGAAAACGAAAAATGGGCACAAATAGCCGCAAACGTAGCAACAGGCTTCGCCACCAGCGTCATCATGGCACCAGCAGAAGCCGCCATAGAACGCCCGGTCCCAGCAACCAAAACACCCGACAACCGCCCAGGAATACTCATCCAAATCTACAACCGCGACCGCTTCGAACTCAAACACCAACTCATGGAACGAATAGGTCAATGCATAATGACCTGCCCCACAACCGCAGCATTCAACGGCTTCGAAGCAGCAAAAAGAAAACTAGCCGTCGGCAGCAGCCTAAGATACTTCGGCGACGGATTCCAAAAGAAAGCCATGGTCGGCGGAAGACGATGCTGGAAAATCCCAGTCATGGAAGGCGAATTCACCGTAGAAGACGGATTCGGCGCACAAGAAGCCGTAGCAGGCGGCAACTTCATGATATTCGCCGCAAACCAAACCGCAGGACTCAAAGCCGCAGAAGCCGCAGCAGACGCCATACGCGAGAAAGCACCAGACGTCATCATGCCTTTCCCAGGCGGCGTGTGCCGTGCAGGCAGCAAAGCAGGCTCACTCAAATACAAAATGAAAGCGTCAACGAATCACCCGTATTGTCCGACTCTGCGCACTCTTGTGCCTGACTCGGTTGTCCCAGAAAACGTGGAAAGCGTCTACGAAATCGTCATTAACGGTTTGACGCTTGATGCCGTGAAAAACGCCATGAAACAAGGCGTAACTGCAGCCGCGGAAGCAGAGGGGGTAGTCAAGATTTCAGCAGGCAACTACGGCGGAAAACTTGGGCCACACAAAGCGTTACTGAAAGACGCTATAGAAGCGACTTAACACGCTCCTTTTTTAGGCAGCAACTTTTATCTTAATCGCCGCAACGTAATTGTGGCTTAGAAACCGTCAGTGAAAACATTGAGCATCAGCAAAAAATCGTCTCTGGAACTATTCAGATTAAAAAAGACTCTTAATTTGCTAGCCAGCAAAGAAGGCAGCCATACAGAGCTGATTACGCTTTATGTTCCGCCTGGAAAGCAAATCAGCGACGCCATAAATATGCTTAGGGACGAGTATGGCACAGCGTCGAACATCAAGTCAACGACTACACGTAAAAACGTACAGGAAGCAATCGTGAAAGTGCAGCAGCGCCTTAAACTCTTTAAGGACCCAGGAGAAAACGGGCTTGTTATTTTCTGCGGTGCTATTCCTCAGGAAGGGGGTGGACCAGGCAGTGAAAGAATGGAAACCTACGTTATCATACCGCCTGAACCAATTAGAATTTACCTTTACCGCTGTGACTCGCGTTTCCACACTGAGCATTTGCAGGAGCAGTTGAGAGAAAAAGAGACCTATGGGATTCTCCTGATTGATGCTTCAGGCGCCACGATTGCCACGCTTCAAGGTAAAAGGCTGGAAATAGTTAGGGACATGACTTCTGGTGTAGCTGGGAAAACTCGTGCAGGCGGTCAATCAGCGCGGAGATACGAGCGGTTGAGGGATATGCAGCTTAACGAGTATTTCACTCGTGTGGGTCAACATGCGAACGACATATTCTTGCCCATTGACACGTTGAAGGGCGTGATTCTTGCGGGTCCTGGACCGACGAAATATGATTTTGAAAAGGGCGACTACTTGAATTACATGCTTAAGAAGAAGATTATTGACACAATTGACACGGCTTACGTGCAGGAGCAAGGCGTGAAGGAAGTTGTGGATAGAGCACCTGAAATTATGCGTAAAGTCCGTTATATTGAGGAGAAGCAGCTTATGCAGCAGTTCCTTTACGAGGTTGGTCATGACAGCGGATTGATAACTTACGGTGAAGCTGAAGTGCGGAGAGCGCTTGAGGCTGGAGCGGTCAGGACGCTTTTGATTTCGGAAAAAGTTGATCAGCTACGAGTTACGGTTAAGTGTAGCGCTTGTGGCTACGAGGAAAAACACACCGTAAAAACTCAGAAGCTGACGGAGTTTGAGCAGGACTTGTCTGGAAAACCGTGTTCGAAGTGCCAAGCCCCATCTTTAGCTGTGGTGGATAATCAGGACATAATTGATGATTTGGCAGAGTTGGCTGAGCAGGGAAATTCGGATGTTGAGGTGATTTCCGGTGAAACCGAAGAGGGGCAGATGCTCAAAAACGCCTTCGGAGGAATCGCGGCTATCCTCAGGTTCAAAATGTAGGCAACTAAAACGTCATTCGGCACACAACAATTGTTCCACTTCGCTTTTCGCAACGCCTGTTATCAGCAGTCTTTTTTGTTTGGAAGTTAAACCTGAAACGAACTCAATTTTGGCGTGGAAAAGCTTTGAAAACTCTTTCAAGAGCTCTTTGTTCACTTTGCCTTTAACAGGCTGTTCCGTGCAGAAAACCACAATTTCACCGTCATCAATAGTTATTTTGAAACTCTTGGAGTTCGGTTTCACAAAAAATTCGACTACCACACCATCTTCTGTCTCTTTTAGGTTCATGCCGCCGAGCACTCAGTTTCATCTTCAGCATTTTTGCCGTGTAAAGCCCAACTGAACTTGTTTCGCAGTGTTTTGGGATAAAACTTTTCCAAGTCGAAATCCACTTTCCGCGCCCATTGGACATACGCTGTGGGGTCAATATACGACTTAAGCGAGGTGCCTAAATTGTATTCTTTTGTGCGTTTCGTAAGGCTTATGTCGAGCTTTTTCTTTTCGATTCTGGTTTCAAGCGAAGCGGTTTTCTTGCCTTCCCCTTTTTTCTGCTGTAACTGTGCTTTCATTTCCTTGAGCTGTGCTTCTTTCTTGGCTAACCGCTCCTCAAATTTAGGTGAAACCATGCGCTTGTGGTTAGCCACCTCAGCCACTTTCAAGTTAGCCATTTTCGCATGGAACTTTTTCAGGTACTCAGGGTCTTCCTTTGTAACTGGGCTCTTGGCTAACTCTTCATTCACGGTTTTCGTGCATCTCCAAGTTCGGAAAACTTTGGCGGTTAACCCCTGCATTTTCTGGGAGAGGAATCTGGAAACTTTTTTGGAGTCAACACCCTCGAAAAGGTATTCTTTGCTGTTTTCTGCGTAGTGCTCGATGTTTCGGATTACTGCCTGTGTAGCCGGCACGCTTTTCTCCCATCGAACAGAGTCTTTTCCTAAAAAGTCAAAGTGCAACGTGTCCCCGTCTATCTTGATATGTTCTGCTCTCAACGTGATTGCGCCCACTGTGTCGGCTTCATCAGGGTCTTTTTCGTCGCCAACCCTCATGTTCGGCTTGAGTATAAGCCAGCATACCGTGGCGACTTTACGTTTGGTTTCGTCTTTAGCGTCCAAGTTCTTGATTATATGGTTCTCAATAGCGGCAATGTTTTTGCCGAGTTGCTCTGCTTTCTTGAATTTTTCTTTTTCGCGGTTTTGCTTGATGAACGCTGTATCGCTGAACCACACGTACTTGATTTTCCCAGTAAGCTTGTCAGTCCACTTAGCAACGTACATCTTTTCAGGCTCCCAAACAATGTCTTTCCATTTTCCAGGCGGTTTCGGGCTTTTTGGAGAAAGGTTAAGAATTATGTCTTCTTCTTGGGGGCCTTCTTTCCATTTTCCTCGGCGCGGGTGGTCACCGCGGCCTGCAAAGAGACATGAGGGTTCAGCGGTCCAGTTGGCTATCTCAAGTTTTTTCCCGTTAACCTCCGCGTAACCATACTTTTCTTTCCGTTCCAAACGGGCAGCCTTACGCTCCGCAGCCAGCGCTTTCTTCTCTTCCTTGCTGATACGCTCTTTCTTCTGCTTCTCCGCCAGCAAGTAATTTGAAACCTCCGAGAAATCAATCTGCGGGTCCTCTTCTTTTTTGAGGATATCAAGGGATGGGTTCTCCTGTTTCAGCTGCTTCAAAAATTCCTGCATGAAGTTCTTTTCGAAAACTTCGTCTGGAGGCGTGGTAAGGGACCATGTTTTCCTTATCCACGCAATAGCCATCTGCTCGCTTTTCCGAGCCAACTTTATTTTTTGGCCTTCAATTTTGATGCTGAACCCTTTATGGTCGTAAACTGGAACGTATATTCCGTTATGCTTTAGGCTTTTCATAACTTGCTTCATTTGTCAACCCTCTCAGAGCGCATTGAACTCCACATGAATTGCTTTTTCACTTTTTTAGGGTTACGTTAAACTTCACTTTTCAGTCTTTCCGTTACTTAAAAACTTTTAACGCCCAAACTCTGTTATCCGCCCTGTAATTAAGGCAGAGCTTTTCTGGAAGCTCTTGTCTGCTGCAGTTTCTTGTAAAGCTTCTCCACATGTTTACGTTCTACATAACCTTTATGCGGACGGAAACCGCCTGAAAAACCACCTGGAATGTGCATGAGCTCGTGAATCAGAGTTTTCTCCTTGTCTTCCTCGGACATTTTATCATAAATCTCCGAGATAACCTCGATCGTATAGGAGGGCGGAATGTTCAGTACGCCCTGCCAGATTTTCCCCAACCCATGGATACGGGCGATGGTACGCTTGGCTTTAGAGCCTCTGCTTCTAACGCAAAAAACAAACTGAGGCACTACATGAAAAAAATCCAAGTCAGACGCAATAGCATCCACCTGCTTTTTAATGTCCGGCGCGTCATAATATTTAATGGACACAGTATCACCTTCAGCTACAATACGTGAAAAAGGATTTCCAAGTTAAAAAAGTTAAAGGTGCCACCCCTCCAAGACGCAACTACACAACACTCTAAACACACCACTCGCGTGTAGCAGAAGCCGCTATGTAGACCCCAGCTATAGGTTTCTGCAATGAATTTCTAATAGGAAACTGATAGGCGGCAAATGTGAAAGGGGCTCTTTGTGAGGTTGTTGCTCATGGTAGGTTTGGCCTCGTTCGTTTAATTCTAGTTGTTTCTGTGTAGGAACCGAAGAGGGTGTTCAGTGGTTGTTGAAGATAGTTACCTTGCAAGAAATTTGTTTTTTACAACGTGTTTTGGGGTGATTATGCAAAACTTTATTACAGCGCCTAACATTCAGCATTCGTAAAAGGTAGAAAGATATGAAATTCGGCACATACGTGTTTGAGCCAAAAAAGGCTGAAGGCTTTGACTTTCACCTGTTTCGTGTGAAACCCGAGGTCGGCAGGCGCTTACCGCCAATGTCAGACATGTACAGCAACGTCGCAATTTTCGGAGACAACGTTACCGCTCGCAATCATCCAGACTGGATTTCACAATCGCCTCTAGGTCCAGCGTGGAGAACAAACGACAACTATAACGTGCGCTGGGACATTCTCTGTCACACACAACCTGAACACAGAGCAGAACAACTAGACTACATCGAAGATGTTGCGAGGCATAGCCCAGGAGTCTGGCTGAACAGCATCCACTTCGCAGACCACGGACACTGCACGTGCCCACGCTGCCACGAACTCTGGAAGAAAAGCGGCTTAAGTTGGCTTGAATGGCGCAGAAAAGAAGTCACTGACTACATGAGAGAAGTAAGCGAACGAGTACGCGACCGTGCAAAGAAAAAATTCGTCATCGGCGTCCTCCCAGACCCAGTTGCCAGCTACGAGCGCTTCGGCATCAACTTCGACGACCTAGCCCCACTAACCGACGAATTCCTTGTCGTCATGTTCAGCAAGAACTACGCTACCCCATGGTACTGGGAAATGCTTACGCGAGGATTCAAAAAACTCTTCAAAGATGTAAAGCTCAACATAGCGCTCTACGTTTTCGGTCCTGGAGACAATCCAGCGGAAGTACCCGCTCCAAGCGAACTAGTAACGCTTTCAGTTCGTGCTGGAAGAGCAGGTGCTGATGGTATTCTATATCTCACGGACAAAGCTAGCCAAATCTGGGATTTCCAGAAAGCAGTAGTTGACAGAGTCGAACTTAGGCAGAAACTGAAGACCTACGGATGCCAAGAAGTTCTAGACTTCTTCCAAAGCTGGGAAAAAGTCGTAGAATAAGAGCCTTTCAGAACAAAAATCTAAAACAACAGGCAAGAGTGGGTGAAACATACCACCACGCTGCCTTTTTATTTTGTTAAAAGCAAATAGCGCAGGCGTTACCTCGTCATTTTAAGGGTTTAAACTGGCACTTTACGTTTACAGCTAACAGAAACTATGGAAAATAACATATACTCCTATACTATTTAGGGGAAGCAATAAAAGAGGAGAATTTGCGTTGGATGAAGTCTTAGAGATGCTGGACAGAACCGCAAAGCGGATTCAGAGGACGCTTGAGGAAAACAAGGAAAAAACGGCAAAGCAAACAACCGCCTATGAGAAAGTACTTCACTCTAAAGAAGCTACCGAGGAGCAAAAAGCCAAAGCGCTAATAAAGAAAACTCTTGAGTTAGACCGCTTGGAGAGGTTGTCTTCTCAGCTGAGTTTACTTTATGCGCTTCAGATTTTCGCTTTCAAGGTTAAAGTGCTGGAGATAACAGTTGGCAACATTAACGAGCAGCTTGGGAAGTCGGGGATTTTGGAGAAAAGCAAGGAGATAGAGGACATAAAGAAGAATATTGACGAATTGAAGATTCTAGTGGAAGCACAGTTTAAATCGACTAAGGAAATTAAAGAGGATCAAAGCAACAACCTGACATACATCCATTGAAACCGCGTTTTAACACGTTTTTCTATTATTTTTTGTCGTTCATAGCTTGGTCTCTGCGGGTGCTGATGCAACTCTATGTGTGCTGAGCTGCCCAGAATGTCTTTTTAGACAAACATTCCTTGTATTGCTTAATTATTGCTTACATGCACCTTCATAACGTTTTTTACTTGACGTTTGCTTAAAAAGTAGGATAATTTATGAACAAATCACAAACAGCTTTATATTTGACGCTGGATACAAAATCATCAACAAATAGGACCTGGAATTGACGTGTACAGCAACATAAAACTCGACTGTCAAACCAAGACAAAGCTGCCCTTCTGCAAGGACTGCTTTGCACGAAAAACCTGCAAACTAGTACGTTAACCATAAAACGTGGAGGTGAAAAAGAAAATGGAAAAGAAAAAGAAACGAAAAATAAGAACAAAGCTACTCCTCGAGTACAAAGTAGACTTGGCTAGAATCGATGGAAGCGGAGATTTCCCCTGCCCAAAATGCGGAGCCAAACTATCTCCAGAAGACGAAACAGAAGCCACGTACTCAATCAAAGAGATAAAAACCAGACGAGACCGACTGGAAGAACTAGTAATACAATGCCTCAAATGCGAAAGCCTGATTCACCTCGCCGGCTTCAAACTGCTCGACGCCATGGAGTAAAATGCCGAAACTCCCACGCGCCAAGACACCCACAACTTCCCAATTTAAACCCAAAACAACCTTTTTTCATAGCGAAACCGTTTTCCCCTCCGCAGACTTTAAGCATAGAAAAACAAACGCGGAATCCCGGTTTTCCTGACAATCCAAGCTAGAAACGCGTAATCCTGATTCCTACTGCATAAACCTCAAATTAGTTTTTCAACTGTTTCATGATTGAGACCGCCATAATGGACAGTGTAATGATTGTATTCTTAGCGTTGTTCTTCACCATCGGCATTCCATGCATAATCGCCTTTCTAATTTTCTATTTAGAACACATCCGTAAACCTCTTGAGCTAGCAAAAATGGGCAAGTACGAAGAATACACCAAAGCAAAAACGATAAAGGAAAAGTAATTGTGAAAGAAGTTGTCATGCTACCCTGCCAATACTGCGGAAGCCTAATGCCCCAAACATCAATATTCTGCCCACACTGCGGAGCAAGAAGAAAAAATTAACCGCACTGAAACATCAAAGTGCACTGGTGGAGATTTAAACAACCACAAAAGTTGAGGTATCACCCGCGAACTCAAGTTTTTGTTGGCTTCGTGCCAATCAGGATATACCGAATAGACAAATGGCATTCTCATACTTAATTATAATACGCGCCAAAAGCTCTCATGCACTCTATCCAAGTTTTCTGCACAATGAAAACTTTAATCAAGCAAGAAGTTAATATTAGAAATGAGGAAAATTTTATGGGAAAGACAAAAAACCTGAAAAAAGATTTCCCAAGTGTCCTCGACATAGCATATAAACGACACCTCCGCGACCTATCTCGCTACAAGGAAGTCAAAGAGATAATGAGCAAAGAAGTCGCAACAATTACACCTGAGACCTCAATGGAAGACGCGGCTAAGATAATGGGTGAAAAACATGTAGGAAGCCTGATAATAACCAAGTACGAAACTCCAGTAGGCATAATCACAGAAAGAGATCTGCTGACCGAAGTGCTAGCTAAAGGAAGAGATCTTAAGGAAGAAAAAGTTGAGAATGTAATGTCTTACCCGCTTATCTCAATTTGCATGACTGCTAAAATAAAGGAAGCAGCAAGAATCATGATAAAGAAGAAAGGTAGGCTGGCTGTTTTTGAATGTGGAAAGCTTGTGGGAATAGTAACCGCTTCGGATCTGATTAGAAGCTTGCCTGACGTCCCTGAAACTGAAATCAAGGTTGACAATTTCATGACTAAGCAACTCGTAACCGCTGACGAAAAACAACCCTTAGGCAAGGTAGTCAAGACGATGGGTGAACAACGCATCGGTAGCGTAATCGTTACGCGAAAAACAGAACCAATAGGAATTTTCACGGAAAGAGATCTACTCACAACAATCTTAGCCACAGGCAAGTCACTTAGCACCCTTGTGGGCGATCACTCCTCATCACCACTCGTAACAGTTGACGAAGGAACGAG
>JAFGLT010000060.1 GCA_016927895.1 Candidatus Bathyarchaeota archaeon
GGCACGTCAATATTCATCACGGAAGTTGTGCCTTTCTCCATAAGGGACATAATCAAGTCAATAATCGAGCTTTTAGCTTCAATTCCATCAGTGATTTACGGCTTCATCGGGATCATTTTCCTTGTACCCGCGATAGCCTCGCTGTTCGGTATTTCCTCAGGCTATACTGCGTTAGCCGCTTCTTTGTTGCTAGCTATTATGGCAGTTCCCACGATAGTTGGAGTTTCAGGTGAAACTCTTTCCGCGGTGCCTAAAGACTACAAAGAAGCCTCCCTCGCGTTGGGCGCAACTAAGTTGCAGACTCTGCGCCACGTGATACTACCAATCGCGAAATCAGGAATTCTAGCAAGTGTAATGCTCGGCTTCGGAAGAGCCGTAGGCGAAACCGTGGCGGTGCTCATGGTAGTGGGCAATAGAGCTCAGATTCCAGTGCCTCCGTGGAACTTCTTGAACCCTGTATACCCTATAACCTCAGTGATAGCTATGCAGATGGGTGAAGCCTCATTATACAGTGAAGAGTACAGCGCCCTCTTCGGTCTCGGGCTTATCCTGTTCATATTTACGTTCATAGTCAACACTACAGCGGACATAGTCGTTCGAAGAGAAAGCAAAATGGGAGGACGCAAGAAATGACGGAAACTACCAAAGAACGTGTTGTCTTCTTCGCGTTAGGGGTCCCCATGGTTATGTGTCTAATAGTGTTCTTCTGGATACTCGCAATTCTCTCCTCTGGAGCAGGAACCCTCAACTTGGAAATTTTAACCACCAGCGCACTGCAAGGCGGACTTTTCGAAATGATAGTGGGCACAATCTACCTCTTGCTAGGCGCGGCAGGAATAGCTGGTCCAATAGGAATTCTCGCAGCGGTCTACTTGGTTGAATATGCGCCAAGCGGAAAATTTACGCGCGTAATAGACCAAGCGATTAACAACTTGGCAGGCGTGCCCTCCATAGTTATCGGGCTATTTGGCTTCGTTTTTTTCACTACCCAACTTGGGTTAGGCCGCTCCTTAGCCGCTGGGTGGTTAACACTTTCTCTTATGATGCTTCCCATCGTCATACGCGGTACGGAGGAAGCGCTGAAACTGGTTCCCCCCGACTTCCAAGAAGCCTCGCTGGCCTTAGGGACTACGAAGTGGCGGGCTATAACCGAGACAACCCTTCCAGCTGCAGCGCCCGGCATAGTCACAAGTGTTATTCTCGGCATAGCCCGAGTTGCAGGAGAAACAGCTGCAATTCTCTTCACAAGCTGTGTACTCATAACAAGAGGCTTGCCCAAATCGCCTTTTGAACCAGTAATGGCTTTAGCATACAACATGTTCGTACGAATCGTAGCTATCGGGGACCCCGCCGAGTCTGTTTTTGGAATAGCGCTTGTGCTGTTTCTAATAGTGGCAGTATTTGCAATCATCGCGATAATAATTAGAACGTACTATAGAAGGAGACAACCATGGCTAAGGTAGAAACTAAAAACCTGAATTTGTGGTTTAAAGACAACCACGTGCTTAAAGACATAAACCTCACTATAAAAGAAAACGCGGTTACCGCAGTAATGGGTCCGTCAGGTTGCGGGAAATCAACTTTGATACGTGCGATGAACAGGATGAACGATGTTATCAGCGGTTGCCGCGTTACTGGCGAAGTTTACGTTGACGGAAAAAACGTTTACGAAGACGGAACCAACGTCTACGACCTAAGACGCAAAGTAGGCATGGTCTTTCAAAGGCCAAATCCTTTTCCGAAATCCATTTACGAAAACGTTGCCTTTGGTCCAAAAATTCACAAGATTGCTAGCGGAAAAAAGCTTGATGAAATTGTGGAGAAAAGCTTGAGAGGCGCTGCTTTGTGGGACGAGGTTAAAGACCGATTAAACGACAGTGCTTTTAGTCTTTCAGGTGGGCAGCAACAGCGTCTTTGTATAGCGCGCGCGTTGGCTGTGGAGCCTGAGGTCATACTTATGGATGAGCCGTGTAGTGCTTTGGATCCTGCTTCAACAGCGCGGATAGAAGTGCTCATAAGGGAGCTTAGCAAGAAATACACGGTTATAATTGTGACGCATAATTTGCAGCAGGCTGCCCGCGTTTCTGACTTCACGGCTTTTCTGTATGTGGGTGAACTAATAGAGTACGGTGACACAGAGAAGGTGTTTGAGGACCCGAAAAGCGAGTTAACAGAAAAATACATAACTGGGAAATTTGGTTAGGTGAAATATATGGTTAGACTTTTAGATGCAGGTTTAGAGCAGCTCACCATGATGGTCTACAAGAGTGGTGAAGTAGCCAAAAGCGCCATAAACTTGTCTATTAGCGCCTTTATGAACGGTATAGATGCAATGGAAGATGTGCGTGACCTTTCAGATGTCATCAGCTCCATGACCGTGGAAATTGAAAACAAAGCTTTCGAGTTGATAGTGAAGTATCAGCCAGTAGCGTCCGACTTGAGGATAATTAACTCATACATGAAAATAGCATACGACTTTGAAAGATACGGCAGATACGCTTGGGACATATCTTTTACTCACAAGAAACTAGGCGGGCTAGACGAATGCGCTGTTGCTTCGAATTTGATGCCGAAGCTGGTTGAAAAAGTCTCCGAGATGGTAGGGAAAAGCGTGAAAGCGCTGAGGGAGCACGATGCAGAGCTGGCGAAGACTTTAGCTGAAACTGAAAACGAGGTGGATGAGCTTTACTTTGCGTATCTGAACCAGCTTTCCAAGGCGCGTGCCCAAAGCAAATGCGTCATGTGCAACCTTCTGGTGTCGCGGTACCTCGAACGCATAGCTGACCACACCACATACGTCGGTGAAGCAATAGTCTACATAGCCACCGGAGAAAAAATAAGCCTACGATAGATAGCAAGTTTAAACAAGGTTAAACAACCTTGATTTTGGTGATCAATAGGCTTCCCGCTTTTAGATCATAGAACTGTCCTTGCTAAATCTTAAATATTCTTCATGATTATAACGTCGCTTGGATGGGATTTAGCTGTGAGGAGAGTTTGTTTATTTTTTGTTTTAGCGTTTCTGCTTCTGTTCACCGTGTTTAGTGTTTTGAATGTTGGGCTGGTTAGAGGCGCCGAATTTATAACTATAAACGCTGACGGCTCGGTTACCGGCACATCCAACATTGTAAGTGGAGATAATGCCACGTACACTTTCACTGGCAACATCACTGGTTATATTACAGTTGAGAGAAACAACATAGTTATTGACGGCGCAGGCTACACGCTTGAAGGAGCAGGGGACCAAGACGATACAGGAATCTTCTTATCTGGAATGACAAACGTAACCGTTCGGAACACTCGAATCGTAAACTTCGAGGTTGGCGTCTGGATCTTCGCGTATTCCAGCAATAACACTGTTACTGAAAACACTTTTGTAGCCAACGATTTTCCCCTCTCAATTTCCGTGTCCTCCTATAATACTGTTAGCGAAAACGTACTGACAGACAACAATAATGGTATCTGGCTTGACACTGCTATCGGCTATGGCAATGTTTCTTCTAATTATAACCTTATCAGCGGAAACAACATAACACTAAGTTTCTGGGACGCCATCGCGCTCGCTAACGGCGCCTCCAACAACACTATCATCGGCAACAACGCTGTAAACAACCAATATGGCATCACCATCGGCAACTTGTGCAACGATAACATTGTCAGCGGAAACTTCGTTGATATGACCGAGTCTGGATGGGGTATCAGAATCGAGTATCATGGCTACCGAAATATCATAAGTGGAAACAACATAAGAAACAGTGGTTATGGCTTCTACTTCTTTAGGGCATCTTACAACAATATCAGCGAAAATAATGTGGTAGACAGCACGTACGGTGTCTACTTCTTCGAATCTCCTGACAACAAGTTTTGGCACAACAACTTCATAGAAAACACCCAACAAGTCGATATCGACCTTGATAGTGCTAACGTTTGGGACGATGGTTACCCTTCAGGCGGGAACTACTGGAGCGACTACTCTGGCTCAGACGCAAATGGTGACGGCATCGGAGATACACCGTACATAATCGATGCAAACAACACTGACAATTATCCCCTTATGACTGCACTCGGCGTTCCTGTTGAGAAATCTTTCAATGTTACTGTTGGCGAGACTGATTATGTTATTACGACAGTTAGCAATTCAACCGTGTCAGATTTGATTTTCAATCAAACGTTGAAACAACTTAGCTTAAACGTCACTGGACCCTCTGGAACAACAGGCTTCTGCAACATAACCGTTCCAGCAGAATTGATGTCAGGTGACTTCACGCTTTACTTGGACGATGCGGCGTTGGTTGAGGGTGTAGATTACACTGAGTCGTTTAATGGTACTCATTACTTGTTCAGTGTTACTTACGCGCACAGCACTCACGTAATAGACCTCTTTTCAACCGAAGTCGTACCCGATTTCGCTAGCTGGCTGTTCATACCCTTCTTAATATCAGCAACAACGTTGGGACTCGCCCTCAGAAGAAGACTCAAACAACAAAAACCTGCTTGAAAACACAGCCAGGCGATTTCTCTCCCGCTGTTATCCCTCTCTTTCTTTTTGGTGTTTTCACATATTCATATGGAGCGCTCTCATTTGATTAAGACGCCGCTCTCAGTTTCAGAGTTTCCTCAGCGTTACTTGTGGTAATTTCTGCCAAGTCATCCACATTTATGCGTTTCAAGTTCACGATTTCTCGGGCAATCATGGGCAGGAAGCTTGGTTCATTACGTTTTCCTCTAACCTCTTGAGGTGCAAGCCAAGGACAATCAGTTTCAAGAAGCATGCTTTTCAAGTCTATCCACTTGGCGATTTCACGGAGTTCATGATTTTTGGGGTAAGTAATGGTTCCATTGAACGAAATTTTAAAGCCCAAATCTATGCATTGTTGGGCCATTTCTTTGCTTCCTGAAAAACAGTGCATTACTCCCCTGATTTTTCCTTTGAATCTTGAAAGAGCCTGGAGAATGTCGTCGTGTGCTTCTCGGTCGTGAATCATAATTGGCAACTCGAGTTCTTGGGCTAAAGCAAGCTGGGTTTCAAAAGCTTTCTTTTGTGTCTCTTTGGGTGATAAATTCCTGTAGTAGTCGAGTCCGATTTCACCTATCGCCACAACTTTCGGGTTCTTTGCAAGTTCTCTAAGCTTATCTAAGGTTTTCTCGTTTAACGTGTTAGCGCTGTGAGGGTGAATGCCCACAGTTGCGTAGAGCCCCTTGTGGTTTTCAGCAAGTTTGATGCCTTTCAAACTTCCAGCCAAATCAAAGCCTATATTCACTATGCGAGTTACACGTTTCTCTTTAGCCCTCTCTAAAACATCCTTTCTGTCGTCATCAAAGCTTGCCCACTGAAGATGAGCATGAGTATCCACGAACATTTTATCAGCCAAACACGCTTCCTCGTCAATACTAAACAAATATGACGCTAAATAAAAGCATGAGAAGTTTAAACATGTTTAAACATTATATACGGAATACTTAATTGCAACACAAGCTCCCAGTGTTTAAATTAACTGTAGTGGTTGAAATTGAAAACGTTACACATTGCAGCTTTCGCATTGAACGCGGCATTATATGTGGCTTTAGGTGTTTTAGTTTCTACAATTATTCCCCTAAATTTTGGAGGCGTACGGTTTTGGCCACAAGTAATAATCCCAGCAGTTTTCGCCGCTGTCTTTGGTCCTTGGGTGGGCGGATTAGGAGCCGCAGTGGGTATATTCGTAAGTGACGTTGTATTGGGCGGAAGTCCGCTGCTGAGTTTAATGGCAGGAATAACGTCAAACTTTCTCGGTTTCTGGCTTTTAGGTTACATAGCTAACAGGAATTTTAATCCAAAAAAATCCTCACTCATATATGCCGCACTTACAGCTGTTGCTGCCGTAGTAGCATATGTTTACACGAACTGGTTTAGCGTAGGAATAATCATCGGATGCTATGCAGTTTTCCTAGCTATAGTTTGGCTTCGAAAGAAATGGGCTAGCTATGAACTTGGCTCCGTAGTAGGCTTACTTGTTGGAAGCCTAATAATAGGCATAATGGTGCCCGTGTACGCTGCACTTTTCGCTCCCGAATCAACAGTCTTTCCAGCACTGACCGATGCTGGTATTTTGGCACTGTTTACATGGACATTTGTAACAGAAATACCATTTATGCTAGTGCTTGGGCCTCCTATCATCGAAGCAATTCATAAGGCGTTTCCAACACTAATTAAACCAAGCAGCGAAAACAAAAGTGAAAATCCGTGAAGCTAACAGCTAAAGCCTTTGCGCCAGGCGCAATCTCGAGCTTCTTTGAAATCCACGACACTGCAGCCGACGGCAAACCAATTACTGACTTGGAACGAGTAGGGGCGAGAGGCGGAGGCTTCGGGCTTCAAAGTGGTGTTCACACCAAAGTTACCGTTGAAGAGGCAACCGTGAACAGCCTTAAAGTTTTCATTAATTCGCAGCCTACCAAAGAAGCTAAAACCACTGAAAACGTAATTCAAACACTGCTGAATCAAACCAGCAACAACTACTTGGTCACCGTTGAACATCGAATTGATGTCCCTGTTGGTATGGGGTTTGGAACAAGTGCAGGCGGAGCTTTAACCGCAGGATTAGCGCTCAGAGAAGCATTAGCTTTGCCCTTAACATTTAACCAGATTGGCAAAATAGCACATGTTTCCGAGGTTCGATGTCAAACAGGTTTAGGCACGGTGAGTTCCTTAACGGTTGGCGGTGGCCTTATCATTGTCACTGAACCAGGTGCACCAGGCATTTGCCAGATTGATCGTATCCCAATAAGCACCGACTATGTCATAGTCGCAGGTTTCTATGATTCAAAAATCCCAAAAACCGTTATATCATTGCCAGAACGGAAAGTGCAGATTAACCTTTGCGGAAAAAAAGCGCTTAGGCAGATTCTTGCCGAGCCCACTTTAGAAAATTTTTTGGTTGCTTGCTGGGACTTCGCCCGGAACGCTGGGTTTGCCACTGAAAACGTCCGCCAACTGGTGCATTTAGCCAAGAAGGCTGGGGCGGTGGGTGCAACCCAAAACATGATTGGCGAAGCAGTGCACGCCGTTGTGCTTGAAGAAAACGCCCCTTTTGTGGTAGAAGCTTTTAAGCAGGTTCTGCCCAACGAAAAAGTCATCACGGCGAAGATTGACTTTCAAGGCGCTAGGATGGTAAGACATGAAGAAATTTAGAAAAGCAGCGGTTGGCGGAACCTTCGACGAACTGCACAAGGGACATAGGCATCTGTTGGTTAAAGCCTTTGAGATCGGCGAAAACGTCTTAATCGGGTTATGCACTGACGAGTTCGTCAAGAAAATGGGTAAGCCCCACATGACCGCTTCTTATGAAGCGAGGCTGAAAGAGTTACAAGCCTTTCTAAAAAAGTCAAGCCTAAGTGATAAGGCGGAGATTATTCCTCTAAACAATCCCTACGGCAAAACCATCACAGACAAGTGCATAGAGGCTTTGGTCGTGAGCGAAGAAACTGAAAAAATCGCCGTGAAAATTAACCAGAAACGGAGCGAAGCGCAATTGCCACCGCTCGAAATAGTTACGATACGTATGGTGCCTGCGGAAAACTATAAACCAATCTCAACCACGAGAATCCGCAAAGGAGAAATAGACCGGGAAGGGCACCTGCTGAAAAATCTTTGAAGTTGCTCTCCAATTAGATTTGTGTTGAAACGCTTGATGAAAAATTGTTCAGCGTTGCAAGTCTTGCGTTTTTTTATAAATTTCTTCGCGCCACTTTCTTTCCCAGCTTGCCCAGCCAGTTTTTACTAAGCCTTCTCTCAGATGGGGTATTTCAGCGACCCATTCGAGCAGCGTCCAGAAGCGCCTTTTGGTTTTAAGCAGTTCTGCGGGTACGCCCGCTTCAACACACCATCTTACGTAGCCTCTTTCAACCATCTCTTGAAGGTCGCCCGTGGCATCCACTTTTTCAACCTTATACCCGCGGTTTTGCAGGTATCTGCGCAAGCTTGAGAGAACGTAGGTTGAGCTAACCTTGAAGTGGGTCTCCGCGTCTGGTTTCATAACTTCAAAGATTTCTTCCGCGATTTTAACTGAGTCATCCAAGTACTTCTTTTTTTTGAAGTTTGGCGGCTGGAAAGACGATGTTGGAATTCTGCGCTCCATGTAACGCGGGTCTGGAGGTTTGACCGCGCCAATCACTACACCCAGTAGAAGGTCGCTCCATCCAGCGCTGTCGATTATAATCTCTTTCGGGTAAGTGAAGTGATCCAGCGTCACAATTCGTCACCAGATGCTTAGATACAATATATTGCAGAATCGTTTTTCTGTCTTTTTGTTTATGCTCACTTTGAACTCGTAGACTATCGCTTTTCTTTTTAACGTAAAAATCAGCGATTCTGTTCATCCCATCAAAGAACTAATGAAACGTTTTCCAAAGGAGAAACTAAACATCGAAGGAAAAGAAAAATAAGTCCACAAAGTAATCGACACCCTAATCCACCACCATATATACTTCAGCTATAACTTCGGAACAGATGACGAATTCATTGACATGCTGACAAAAATAGTCTACACCCTACTAAAGAAATAAAACATAATGCCATCGCAATCTTTTTAATACTCAACCAGTTAATGCCGAATTATGAAGGAAGAAAAAACGCCAAATGTTAAAATACACTGCCCAAAATGTGGGTCTACGGCAATAGAGAAAAGCAAAAATCAAGAGCACCATTGCATAAAATGCGGAGAAATCTTCTATTTCGTTACACCTCAATGTGGGTCTCAGCTTGATTTGGAACGATACAACCTTTAAAAAAACCGAAGTTCCCTACTCGAAACTGTCTCTTTTTTCATCGAAGTACAAAGTAACACCCATAACCTCGCAATATAAGTTGCCTTTCTCTGAACCCACAGATTACCGAGCTAAATTCTCGCCAGCACTTTGTGATTTTGAAGCTGGGACAGCAATCTTTTTGTTTACTTCTACGTTTGCGTGCAGTCGGTTTGCGCGTTTAAGTTGGATGTATGGGATGAGTTTTTCTGCGATAATAAATGCTATTGTTGCATAAGCGATTCCGCCTATTATGTCTACTATGTAGTGTTCTCCGAGATACACGGCGCTGAACCATACCCCAAAGGGAAAAGCGAGTATAGGCAAAGCCTTCAGTTTTTCAATCTTTAACGCGTATAGTGCAATCAGCCATGGAAGAGCCGAGTGCAGACTGGGGAACGCTGCAAACTGGTTAGGTTGAAGAAAATCGTAAATAGTGCGGTAAACTGGGACCCCTAAACTTGCGTCAACGTCAAAAAGAATGCGCGTCACACCGTCCACTCCATACCATGGCGGCGCCACTGGAAAAATCAGAAAAGTAATCAGCGCGCTGTAAGTTAAAATCGCCAACGCAATCGTGTACTTATGGTAGTACTTGGCAGCGTTCCTCCACAGGTAGAAGCCGAAAATCGTTGGCGCGAAAAAGTGAAGTGAATAGAAAACGGCGCCCATATAATCGAGGATAGGCATTCTATATAGTTGTTGAAGAATCACCGTGGGGATTGACCCAAACAGTTGAAGTTCCGCCACTATAGGTTCAGAAACGTGAACTATGCCCGCAACTGCCCCCACTAAGCTGTACATCGCCTGATATGACACGAATATTGTTAAGAATGGAAGCCAATCCTTTATGAAATGCCTGCTACGCTTGCTGTAAGCGGCATAAATGAAGAAACACAAAATCAGAAACTCTGGACCCGGAATTATGCTATATGTAATGCAGAAAAGGGTCAGTATCACAAGATAGACTGCTGGCAGACCAACTGCTAAAACTCTGGAAGACGACGGCGCAAAACTTGCCTTACTATCTGTTTCTTTTTTCCGCACTTAACATTCCTTTTCTTTTGGTTGTTTACCGATTTGCTGGGTCCTTTCCGTACTTCACTCCTCGAGCAAATGGCACTTTAACACTTTTTCTAAAGGACCTAACGCGACACAGTACAGCCAACATCGGTAACGTTGCCCTTCTCCTTTTTTCCCTTTTGACAACGCTCTATTAGGGTAACATAGGTGACCTCAACAACATTTAAAATTATTTCATAATTCGGAGATTTCACCCTTTTTTTACGTCCTAAAAACTCTGGGCAACTCTAATATCCACCTAACTTCACAACAAATAGGATTCAGCCCACTAGCTCGAATTCGTAGGCTGTTACTGTCTCGTCAGGGTTCCAGTATCCGGTTATTGCTTTCCAGTCTTCTTGAAAGTCTGCTAGGGATTCATAGCCCTCTGCTTTGGCTTCATCTTCTGAGACGTCGCCCAAGCGTTGCTGGAACAGGCGTTTTATTCTTATGTGCCCTTTGGGCTTGCTGAACCATCGGTCTGTGATCGCATAGTTGCGCCCAACCTGCCATTTTCGCTTGTGAAGTCTACGCGTCTGAGTTTTCCGTTTTTGCAAGATGCGTGCTATTAGGTGGCTTTTGAATAGTATCATTAGAGTATTTCCCAATGACTGTTTGTGTGAAGGGCTAATATGCATTTTCGATTTTTTCTTTATACGCATTTGTCTTTTCAGCGTTGCCTAATGTTTCCATGGGTAGCATGTGTGTGCGGTAATTGGCATAAAAGCGTCGACAAGGTTAAATAACTCTTGAGAAAACCTTTCAGGGGTGAATTAGAATGCCTTGCACAGTTATAGTGGGTGCCTTCTGGGGTGACGAAGGCAAAGGAAAGATAATTTCTTACCTTGCTATCAACGATAAACTTGATTTTTGCGTGAGAACAGGCTCAGTTAACGCTGCTCACACGGTTTGGCTGGATGGCAACAAATACGCTTTGCACATGGTTCCAGCCTCTTTTATTTATGAAAAAAGCCGTTTACTGATTGCTGCTGGAGCAAACGTTCATGTCGCTCAATTTTTTAAGGAGATGGAGTTAACAAAAATCGACGGACGCCGCATAGGCATAGACAAAATGGCTTCAATTATAGAGGAGAAGCATTCTGTTCAAGACAAAGCAAGCGCTGTAAACAAGGGCATCGGCACCACAGGTTGGGGTGTTGGACCAGCCATCGAAGAACGCGCAAGAAGAACCGCCAGGCTCGCCAAGGACATCCCCGAGTTGGAGCCATACCTCACAGATGTAGCAACAGAAATTAACGATGGAATAGACGCGGGCAAAAACGTTTTGCTTGAAGGTACACAGGGTTTCATGTTGTCGCTTTTCCATGGAACATACCCGTACGTGACGTCGCGAGACACAGGAGCCGCGGCAATATGCTCCGAAGCAGGAGTTGGCCCCACAAGAGTTGACGATGTCCTAATAGTGTACAAGGCATTCATAACGCGTGTTGGCGCTGGACCGTTGCCTGGGGAAATCACAATGGAAGAAGCTAAGAAAAGAGGATGGTTTGAAACCGCCGCTGGGACGGGTCGGAATAGGCGTTCTGCCCCGTTTGATTTTGACTTAGCTCGAAGAAACGCGAAAATAAACGGTGCAACACAAGCAGCGATGACGAAACTCGATTGCATGTTCCCAGACTGCCGGAGCGCCAAAAAATTCGACGACCTCTCTGAAGACGCTAAGCAATTTATTAACGAAGTTGAAAAAAGAACTGGTGTACCCGTGGTTCTAATAGGAACAGGACCTGACGCATTAGACATTATCGATAGAAGATAGCAAACTTTTATTTTCTTAAGTCGCCAATTTCCGTCTAGGGGCTAACAAAATGCATAAAACTAACGCTAAAAATAAGGCGTCAACTAGCTTTTTTGCGCTTCTGTTTGCAGCAGGATTGCTTATTGGTGCAATAGTGACTTTTTACATAACCTTCCAAGAAGTTAACGAACTGGGTGATGAAGTTGCGACTCTCAAGAGTCAACTGTCAAATCTCACTGGTGTCCAGAACACGACTCACCAGACCATCAACATTTACCAGAACGCCACTGCCCTAGCTGACATCTATGAGCGTGTAAGAGAATCAGTTGTTTTAGTTCAGGGAACAACCAGCGACGGAGGCGTTCAAGGCTCAGGTTTCGTCTACGAATCTTCGGGAAGCACGGTGGTAATAACTAATTACCACGTTGTACATGACACGTCAGATTTAAGTGTGACATTCTCAAACGGAAACGGCTACTCAGCCACGATGCTTGGAAGTGACCCCTACGCGGATTTGGCGGTTATTTCAGTTGATGCACCTGCCAACGAGTTTAAACCAGTCGAGGTCGTTAGCTCGTCTACTTTGCGTGTGGGCGAACCAGTAATAGCTATAGGAAACCCGTATGGTCTAGTTGGCTCATTAACCACTGGTGTGGTTAGCGCTCTCGGCAGAAGCATCGAGGAACAAAACTACGCGGGCGACTATTCAATTGCCAACATTATACAAACCAGCACTCCCATAAACCCTGGAAACTCTGGTGGCCCACTGCTTAATGCAGTTGGGAACGTCGTGGGAGTCACAACCGCCATAGTCTCTGACTCGCAAGGTTTAGGCTTCGCTGTCCCATCAAACACCATTCTCAGAGAAATATCCGCCTTGATAACCACTGGAACCTACGAGGGACACTCTTACTTGGGCGTTTCCGGACAAGACATGAGTTACGACTTAGCACAAGAGATAGGGGCAAGCGTTACTTACGGGTGGAGAATCGCCTCGGTCACAGCTGGGGGGCCCTCAGACGGAATATTAACCTCTGGTGACATCATAATTGCTTTGAACGATAGTCCTATAAGAAGCGGTGATGGCTTGGCAAGCTATCTTGAAGAGAACTCGTTGCCAGGGGAGAGCCTTGTTATCACTGTGGTGAGGGGCAGTTCAACAATAGATGTGAGCGTTGTTCTAGGACAAAGACCACCACCCCCCGTATGACCTCGAACTAACCCCGTCTGTTCTCAGAAACAGATTTACCCGAAATTGATGAAGGCTTGATTTAATGGCAGATATGTGGCGTAAACCTTATCATGTTGTTATCGAAGTGGAAAACAGGCAGTGTAGAATCCTGAAAAAGGTTGCTTCCCTTGTAATAAAACACCTGAAAGTAACGGACATAAGAAGCTCACATAGCGGTGCGGTAAACATTTAATAGAGCTTGACAATCAACAGGTCAAGAAAATCCCGAAGGACTTCAAAATCGTTGCATCTCGAGGAAAAGCTGAAGGCAATAATAAAGTAGACGCCTTATGGGAAGCGGCTCCAACCTGTTTTGGAGCGTTCAGCCTCCATTTTTTCGCGTAGCAACGCCTTCGTGTTCATCTTTTTTCTAATGGTGTGAATGGTCTTCCGTATTCGCCAACGTAACTTGATGATGGACGAAGAAGAACTGCGTCTTTGTACTGTTCTATTACGTGAGCGGTCCAGCCGCATATCCTGCTTGATGCAAAAAACGGCGTGAAGAAGTCAAAGGGAACTCCTAAAGCGTTCAAGGTTACAGCCGCGTAGAAGTCTACGTTAGGGAAAATCTTCTTCTTTTCGTGAACAACGTTCTCAATTCTTCTGCATAAATTGTAAAGGTTCATGGTGTTTGTGCGGTGACATAGGTTTCCCGCTATTACTCTAAGATGCTTGGTTCGAGGGTCTTCTGACCGGTAGACTCTGTGACCGAAGCCCATTATCTTTTTTTGATCATCCAGCATCCCTTGTATGTAGTCTTCCACTTCTTCCTCAGTGTTTATGTCGTCAAGCATGTACATCACTTTTTCACTGGCTCCGCCGTGGAGCGGTCCTTTGAGGGTTCCAACCGCGCCGGTTACAGCTGAATACATGTCTGAATTGGTGCTTGCGGTTACGCGAGCCGCAAAGGTTGAGGCGTTAAAGCCGTGGTCTGCATGAAGAGTCATGAACCTGTCAATAGCTTCTTTTTCTTCGCTGTCCGCAGTTT
The DNA here is from genome assembly GCA_016927895.1 of Candidatus Bathyarchaeota archaeon. Taxonomy (GTDB): domain Archaea; phylum Thermoproteota; class Bathyarchaeia; order Bathyarchaeales; family Bathycorpusculaceae; genus SG8-32-3. The sequence continues at coordinate 13,822 of JAFGLT010000060.1, forward strand.
TGCCTCGGAAAAGGTAGAGAAAGTTTTCAGGTAAGCCGACTTCTTCGTTTGGAGCAACAAGTTGCTGGTTGGTGCGTGTCCTGTGAAGGGTGGCAACTATTGTGGGCACCTTCGCCACCAACCGTATAGCCCTTCTAATGTTGACATGTTCAGATGTAGACTCGGGGTCGGGGTCGTACATGCTAAGGTGAGAGATTTCGGTGCGTAAAACCTCCATTGGATGGCTGTTCAGGGGAAAAGACTTTATGTTATTGATAACTGCTTCAGGCAGAATCATTTCAGCGATGAGTTGAGACTTTAACTCGTCTAACTCTTTTCTTGTAGGAAGTTTGCCGTGGAGCAAGAGGTAAACCACTTCTTCGTAGCAGACGTGCTCCACAAGGGCATCAATGTTATAGCCTAAATAATAGAGGGCACCCAAAGGTTCCACGAAGCTGATTTTGGTTTCAGCAGCGGCAACACCTCTTAATCCACGGATTACCACTCTATCATGATTGTTAACCATACGTATCCCTCTCCCCTTCTTTATTCAGTTTTTCCGAATTCTACTCCCCAACTGGAAGTAATGACAATTTTTTTTGTTTCCCTGTGAAAACAGCGAGGATTGCAATGCCCCGAGTTTCCCCCTATAGTAGTCTGTTTGCAACCCCTCGTGTGAAAATGTACTCCGAAAGACCAGCAGGATAATGCGCGGCCGAAGTTTTTAAATTTTTTCTTTAAACATAAGACGCCATGATTAAAACTCCTGTTTCTCGTCGTTTAAGTCGGAACTCTTTTAAATGATGCTTGGGTGTTATAATAACGCCAGCAAAACGGACAAAAGTAAACATTTTCGTCGAGTTCGTCTGGCTTAGTATAAGGGGAAAACGGAAGTTTGAAACATGCCAGAACATGAACGATTAGAGGAGGTCATCGATTCTGTGGAGCAGATAGCGCATAAGTTAGGAGTATCGCCTGATGAAACGGAAAAGCTGAAGCGAGTAGCCCAAATTCACCCTATGCGCGTTAGTCCATATTATTTGTCTCTCATAGATTGGGCTGATCCCGATGACCCGATACGGAAGATGGCTGTCCCATCTCTGAAAGAATTAAACCTTGATGGTTTTTATGATACTAGCGGTGAAGCTGAAAACACAAAAATGCCTGGTCTTCAGCACAAATACTCTGAAACCGCGTTGATATTATCTACAAACAGGTGTGCAACCTACTGCAGATATTGTTTTAGAAAGCGCCTAGTTGGATTACCAACTAAAGAAATTGTGAAACGTTTTGAAGATGCCGCAGATTATATTGAGGAGCATGAGGAAATAAATAATGTTCTAGTTAGTGGTGGAGACCCGCTTGTTCTTTCTAATGAAGTTATAAAAAGATTCTTGGAAGCATTAACCAAGATAGAGCATCTTAGTTGCATAAGGTTTGGTAGCAGAACGCCAGTTACTCTCCCAAGCAGGTTCACCGATCCAGAACTCATAGCTCTTTTCAAGAGGTATTCACAGATTGATAGACGGCTCTATGTCGTGACGCAGTTTAATCATCCACGAGAAATAACTCCACAATCTGTCAGTGCGGTAAGCAAGCTCATAAACGCGGGAGTTTTGCTGAGCAACCAGACAGTTTTGCTTAAAGGCGTCAACGATAATTCTGAGACGCTAGCAACTCTAATGAATAGCCTGGTCAGCATCGGAGTTACGCCTTACTATTTCTTTCAATGCCGTCCCGTCAAGAGAGTTAAAAATCACTTCCAAGTTCCGATATGCGAAGGCGTAAGGATAGTTGAGAAAGCCAAAGCAAAATGTAATGGGCTTAGTAAACGCTTCAAATACATTATGTCACACAAAACGGGTAAAATTGAAATCTTGGGCATAATGAAAGGAAAAATATACTTTAAATATCATGAAGCTAAAAACAGGAAAAACTTGGGCGTTATGTTTAGCCATAGAGTAGACGAGAAAGCAGGATGGCTTGATGATTTCAGCACGGAACTATAGGCTAAGTTAATAAGTGACTAGAATTTAGAGCTTAACAGCCTAAAAGTGACGTGTCATGCTCAGTATAACGCTAACCCTATCCGAGTTGTTGCAGCAATACATCGGCTTAAGTCAAATTGTCAGTGAAATAATTGCCTTCTCAATAATTTTCTCAATGGCAATTTTAATTGCTTGGATAGGTCACACTATTTTTAAGAGTTACTTAAGCAGATGGGCTACAAAAACCCAGACAAACTTGGATGATGAAATACTGCGTAACGTGCGGACGCCAATATTTCTTCTCGGAATCCTGTTCGGCGTATATTATGGCCTGTCAGGCATTGCCTCACTTCAAGCTTACGTAACAGAGTTCACTTTAGCGTTCACAATTGCCCAAGTATTAGTTGCTACCTTCATAATAACACGCATTATCAACATTCTGATAAGCTGGTACGCTCAAGACAGTGTAAAACGCAAAAGAAACGTAAACAACCACATATTATTCATTCTTAAAAAATTTTTACAGGCGGTCGTTTACGTTTTTGCTTTAGTCATAATCCTCGGACTTTTCGGACAAGACCTCTCAGGCATCGTTGTGGGCCTTGGCGTGGGAGGCATAGCAATTGCATTAGCTTTACAGAACATCTTAAGCGACGCCTTCAGCGCTTTGACAATATATTTCGACCGCCCCTTTGAAATAGGCGATTTCATCGTCGTCGGCGATTACGCTGGAACTGTTAAAAAGGTAGGCATAAGATCCACGCGAATTCAGCTTTTACAAGGAGAAGAACTGGTTATCTCAAACCAAGAATTAACAACCACAGCTGTGAGGAACTTTAAGAAGCTGAAGAAAAGAAGAATCGTGTTAACCGTGAAAGTGATTTGTGAAACTCCTATTGAAAAACTCAAAAAAGTACCCGAGATAATAGCCAACATCTTAAAGGACATAAAAATGGCGGATTTAGACAGGGTCCATCTGAGCCAACTCGGCGTTTTCAGCATAGA
>JAFGLT010000061.1 GCA_016927895.1 Candidatus Bathyarchaeota archaeon
ATGGAGTACTACTACGTTTATGGGTGGATAGCTGGCGCGCTAAATCAACAGACTGCCGGCCACATCTACGTGTATGGTTATGGCGGTTCCGGTACTTTACAGGTGTACACATCAACTGATGGTAACAGCTGGACCCTCCGCAGTTCACCAACGATAAATCAGGGATCGCCAGGCTGGATTGACTGTGGAACCTGTGCTACTCAGTTTAGCTACATAAAGCTTCAAACTGTCCCCGACGGAGTTTACACTGTCTACATAGACGCCGCAAAGGTACAACCATAATCCACCACAACAGCAATCTCAAGTACAAGACCAACCCCCCTTTCTTTTTAATCACTTCGCTTTGAAGCTTTCTTTGACAACGGAATTATTATTTTAAAGCTGTCACAGCTATCGTGGTCGCGAAAGAAAGATGACCTTGGGAAGAAATGGTTGACGCCTTAAAAAAATAGAAGTGTAACTTGAGAAAAAATGGAGAGCGTCGTGGTGGTCAGCGCTTCGTCTTGTTTTATGGGGGTGTTATTTTTATGGCTGAGGTGGGGCATTGCATTTCGCAGGCTAAGCATTGGATGCAGTCTGTTTCTCTGGCTGGATCAGATTTTTTCTCAGATGTTGGGTGTCCGGGCGTGTCTGCCCAGTCGTAAAGGGACATGGGGCAAACGTCGATGCATACGCCGTCTCCAGTGCATATGTCCCAGTCTACGGCAACGTTGGTTCCATGTATGCCCAGTTTCGCGGGTGGTTCTACAGGTCCCCAGACTTTGTGTCCGTTGTGTTCGCCTACAACTTTTCGGTTCTTTTGAAAATCAGGGTCTATCGGCAAAAACTTTCACCACTTCTATTGCAGAGAAAACGAGAAATATTAGGTTTTCTGCTTAGGGCAACTCAAGTTTTTTGTAATGGTTTATGCAATTGGTTAATTAGGAAAAACATATTTTCCCTGCAATAAATTAAGAACTTGATAGACATGGTTGTGCTTGAAGAAATAGAACAGGTACGTGCAGGGTTTCTCAAGTATACTCGTGAAGCGTTTCTGAAGCTGCCTTGTTTAGAGAACCCTCGAATATTGGACATCGGCTGTGGCTCAGGCGTTCCCACTATTGAATTGGCAAAGCTGAGCGGGGGAGAAGTAACGGGAATTGACATAGACCAATCATGCATAGACGAATTCAACAGAAAGCTAAAGGAAGAAAACTTGGCGAACCGAGTTGAAGCCCTTAAACTTTCACTGTATGAGATGAAGTTCCCTGATGAAACATTCGATGTCGTATGGTCTGAAGGCGTGGTCGGAAACATTGGGTTTGAAACTAGCCTCAAGGAGTGGCGTAGACTGCTTAAACACAACGGCTACTTGGTAATTCACTATCAAGTGAATCGTGTTGCAGACGTGCTCCCACGGCTACCGCAACTCGGCTACAGCCTCGCAGACACGGTTCTGTTGCCTGAGGATGCTTGGTGGACAGAATTCTATGAGCCCATAGAAGAAAAAATGGAAACGCTACTGCATAAATACAGGGATAATGCAGACGCCCTAAAGCTGCTTGAACAATACAAGAACGAGAGGGACATGGTTAAGAGGAACTCCAGCAACTTCATTTGTGCATTTTATATAATGAAAAAAGTATAGCAAAAACGGGTGAGGAAAAGTTGGATATTCAAGTCGCGGCGAAACCAGAATACGGTAATTGGGTTCCGAAGAGAATGATTTACTTGTCTGGTTTTGTAGGTTTCGTGTTTTTGGGTTTGGCGCTTGTGTTCTGGTTTTTGGCAGTTCTCGCGGGGCTGTTCTTTCTGGTTGCCGCGTATTTCATTTATGCTCGGCGCCAGTTTTCGCTTAAAGGAGGAAAGGTGCAAGACCGCGTCTGGACACTGGTTTTAGAAAATTTGGATTGGAATGGAGAGGGAAAAGCGCTTGATATTGGCTGTGGAAACGGTGCCCTCACGGTCAAGCTAGCGAAGAAACATCCAAAGGCGCAGGTTAAGGGCATTGATTACTGGGGGAAAAGATGGGAGTACTCGAAGAGCATATGCGAAAGAAACGCGGCGATTGAAGGGGTAAGTGAGCGGGTGACGTTCCAGAAGGCCAGCGCAGTAGCTTTACCGTTTGACGACGGTTACTTTGATGCGGCTGTAAGCAACTTCGTGTTCCACGAGGTTAGCGATGCCAAAGACAAGCGCGAAGTTATACGCGAAGCATTAAGGGTCATCAAGACAGGCGGAAAATTTTCTTTCCAAGACGAATTCCTAATCAAACAGTTTTACGGCGACATCGACGACTTAGTTGAAACCATCAAAAGCTGGGGAATAACCAAAGTAGAGTTCGTTCAAACTCGAGACGCAGATTTCATCCCCCGAGCACTGACGCTGCCTTTCATGCTGGGGAGCATAGGTCTTATCTGCGGCGAAAAATAAACTGTAGCCAGATGACGGCTAAACAGTTATATTCGCGTTGAAGCAAAGGATAGCAAGTGATAACATGCAGTTTTCTAAGGTTTCAGGTCAAAAAAGACAGCATAAGGTTATTTTGTACGCGCTCAGCACGTGTGCGTGGTGCAGAATGACCAAGCAGTTTTTGGAAGACAACAACGTTGAATTCGAGTACGTGTATGTGGACTTGTGCGAAGAAGAAGATAAACAGAAAATTCGTGATCACATTCAAAGCAAAGGCGGACCACTCAGCTACCCAACCATAATCGTAGACGATAACATGATAATCACAGGTTTCCGCACTGACAAAATACGGGAGGCGCTTGGACTGTGACTGAGATAACATTAGAAATGGTGAAGCAAAGAGCTGAAGCCGACGCCAGAACCTACGGGTACTACCTGAACCCTGACCCCAAGTTCCTCCAGAGCCTCTTAGAAGGGCTGAAACGTAACGAGGAACGCTACGGGTACCCCTCATGCCCCTGCAGACTTGCGTCTGGAAAATTCGAGATTGACAGAGACATAATTTGCCCCTGTGACTACAGAGACCCCGACGTCGCAGAATTCGGCGCCTGCTACTGCGCACTCTACGTCAGAAAAGACCTCTACGAAGGCAAAACCGAGGTAAAACCAGTTCCTGAAAGGAGACCTCTAGAAAAACAGTCAAAAGCTTACAACGCAGCGACTACGGCTTCAGAAGCAAAACCTGCAACACCCACAAAAGAAGAAGCTAAACCTTCAGGGAGCAAGCCCAAGTTATGGTACTGTAAACAATGCGGCTACGTCGTCTTCAGGGATGAACCGCCATACACGTGCCCCATATGCAAGGCAAAAAAGGAAATGTTCGCGGAAATAAAAACGCGAATCGACTTCACCTGATAACTCCTTTTTTATTTTGAAATTTCTATTTCGATTTTTTTCCAGTCTTCTTTTATCCCCTTCAGCGAAGTCACAGCGCCAATTACTGACCCACTTATAATGTTCGCTACGAACTCATTAAGCGGTATTTCTTTACCGTCGACCTTAAGCTTCATACTCATAAACTTCACCTCACAATAGATTTGCATCGTCAACAGTAAAAGTTTTTGTAGAAAGAAAAGAACCCTTATACAGAAAAGGGATCTAATCGTGAAGAAAACCGAAGTTTACTTGGAACCGAAAGCCAGGGCGCAGAAAGTCATGGAGCTACTCGAAAAAGAGCACGCCGACGCGAAAATCGCGTTACACTACAAGAACCCGCTCGAACTGCTTGTAGCCACTATACTCTCGGCCCAAGCCACAGACGAACAAATCAACGCCTTAACACCAAAACTATTCCAGAAATACAAAACAGCCGAAGACTACTCGAATGCAGACTTGGCGGAACTGGAGCAAGACATCAGATCATCTGGGTTTTACCATAACAAAGCCAAAAACCTGAAAAACTCAGCCAAAATGCTGGTTGAAAAATATAACTCGCAAGTCCCCAAAACCATGGAGGAGCTAGTGGAGCTTCCAGGAGTCGCAAGGAAAACTGGCAACATCGTTTTGTTCAACGCTTACGGAATCATAGCCGGTGTAGCTGTGGACACTCACGTACGTAGGCTCGCTCAGAGACTTGGACTAACCGAAAACACTAACCAAGACAAAATAGAAAAAGACTTGATGAACATCATTCCCAAAGACAAGTGGATGCACATCACGGACCTGCTGATTTTCCACGGCAGACGAGTATGCGACGCAAGGAAACCCCGATGCGACGCGTGTGTGCTGAACAAGATTTGCCCGTCTGCTTTCACGTTCACCTAAGTCGTTGCCAAATAGCTCTTCTTTTTTATTCACACCGCTTAGAAATAGCTTTTGACCCTGCCGCCTTTTCATAATATAATGATGGCTTTTTACGCGATTTTAGTCAATATCTGTCCACTCTTAAGGGTAACAGCTGATTTGAAGGTTATTTGTCTCTGATATGGCGCATAAGAGTTATTAGTGTGAATGAAGTTTTTTGCGTGTGCAACGGTGACTTGTTGCGTGTCCTTTGAAATCCAAGAATTGCCTGATGTTATAAGAGTTGTTGTCCTGTTAAACCTTGCCAAGGGCAATAAAATTCGAAAAACCTTGCTGAAACGCCGACTCGACAAGGTCTGTGCAAGCTACACCTGTATAGAGATGGATGAGCTTGAGAAAGCCTTGAAGGAAATGGCTTCCGAGGAGCTGATTAAAGAACATAATGGCGATGTTCAGCTAACTAAGCAAGGCAAAAGAATGGCGAAAGAGTGGGAAAGCCTCCTTTTAAAGAAAGAACCAATAATGGAAATTGTGGCGGGACTAGTTGACGGCTCCATAACCGGAATAGTGGTAATATTATCCGCTTTCATCGCTGCTTCTTTATCAACTCAACTAACGATTTTCGCGGCGTTCCTGACCCTAAGCGCGGTTGCCATCACCAACTTCTCCAGTTTCCTCTTAGGCGGCATCACAGAAGACCTAGCAGACATCATGACTCTGCAAAACCTGATGAATTTTAGCCTAAGCGATATCCCAGACAAAGCGGAAAGAGACAAATCGCTGTTTCTAATAAAAAAACTCTTTGTACTATTAGACAAGGAGATACACCGTTCTAATCTTTACGCAGCTATAATATGCGGCACTACAACGTTTGGAGCGGGCAGCATACCCATTATAACATACATCCTTTTGCCTAGCCCACTCGATGTTATCTTGTCCTTATCCATAGTTGCCGTTATAGTTGGCATCTTTCTGGTGCGTTACCGCTCAAAAAAGACCCGAGTGAACTGGAAAGTAACTTTCTTCGAAACAATCGTCATCGTAGTTATCGCAACCATCGCGTCGATAATCTTGGGCGGCATAGCATAAAAAAACGCACTTCAACCTGAAAAAAGGTGGTTATGTTCAATCATCATGCACTTGTTCATAACGACGGTTAACCCAGCTTTTTTCGCCGCCTCAGCAGCCTGCTCGTTAACTACGCCTAACTGCATCCACACCACTTGCAATGTTCCGTACTGCGCTTTAATCTTGATGGCTTGCTCTACTATGGGCGGCACGTCCTCGGAGGGTCTGAAAATGTCAACTACCTCGATGGTTTTCTGAATTTCAGGCGGGATGTCAAAGAGGCTTTTATAGCTTGTTTCGCCAAGTACTTCATCTGCAAAAGGGTTTACTGGTATTATACAGAAACCATGTGCCTTCAGGTATGCGCCCACTCTGTGGCTGTCCTTGTAAGGTTCTCTAGATAAGCCTACTACGGCAACTGTTTTGTGTTTTGTAAGGATTTCTTCAATTTCGCTTCGGCTCAACGGCACTCGCCCTCAGATATTGAAGTATAGCTGGAAGTTTGTTGTAATAAAATCAATTTTTAGTTTGAACGGCAAAACTCGCATATTTCAGCTTGGTTTTCCCGCACCTTCTTATGACAGAGCTTGCACATTAATCCTTTTTTGCGGATTAAACTGCATGTTTGGCATAAGAGGTCTAGAATTTCTGTAGTTTGGTTGGGTTTTTCGTAAAGCAGTAAGTGTACCATCTGGTCTATGAGCTTTTGCACTTCCGGTACGTTTTCGATTGTTATTATGTTTCCTCGGTTTTTTTTGGTGTACCTGCTTATTGCTGATTGGGATAAGCCGAGGATCTCTGCAACCTGTTTTTCTTTCATTCCATGCTTTTCTATAATGGTTCGGGCCATGAGGGCTCTTATTGCGGGTAAAACTGTTTGAACTCCTATTTCGCACGGTAACAGCAAGATACTCCACCAATTCCTCTATTTCTGTTAGAAACGTATATAAATATGACGTATGTCATATTTTTTATGACGCGTGTCATGACGGGGATATCTCCTTTAAGGTCTTTTTCACCCAATCTCTCACTCCTTCCCGTCAGGGCACCGTCAAAGGGGAGTATCAGATGAGAGCGGCAACCTCTACGTCAAATACAACAAAAAACAACGATTTGGCGGAAATGCTCCGCACGTTGGATGCAGAATGCAGAAACTGCGCTCCGTTAACGCCACTCAAGTGTATAACCCGATGCAACGTTTGGAAATTGAAAAACGAGCTTAGAAGACTACGCGAAACCATGGATAACCCGAATTTCATAAAAGACCTGTTCAACGTTTTAAAAAACGAAACACGACTGCACATTTTAAACGCAATCGTGAAAAACCGCTATTCTGTTGACCAACTCCAACAGGAACTTAAAAAAGCAGGCTACACACACAGCCAAGACACAATCAACGAGGAATACTTGCAACCATTAATGAATGTTGGACTAGCCGCTGAAACACGAGACGAATACTACGCAACAATGTTCGGTGGGAGACTCACCGAGCTGCTTGAAGATTTTCCAGAGTTCGTTAATGTTTTGCCAGCTCATTCTGAATGTTACGAAGAAACTCTTCTCAGCGAATTGCTCAGTGGACCTAAGACCTTCCAAGAGGTAGAAGCGCTCATATCTCCAAAAGTTGCCTCGCGAGTCCTGAAAAGGCTGAAAATGGCGGGGCTAATAGAAACCCCTGAAGAAAGAGATTATGTGTTCTTCTTCAAGTCTAAACGTGACCCAAGAAAGGAGACACTTGCAGAAACCGAGAGAAAAGTTTACAACGCCATTCCTGAAGAAGGAATTCCCGCCAAGAAACTAGCGGAAAAAATAGATCTTTCAATAAGAAGAATCTACAAGTACTTGAGAGGTTTGAAAGGGAAAAAACTCGTTTTCACAAGAAAAACCCCAAAGACATACGGTTTAACCGTTAAAGGTAAAAAGCTGGCAGCTCTACTGCAAGACCTTCAGAACTTGGTTGAAGAAACGTGGAATTCTTCAGAGCAGGTCGTCAGCAACGAAAAATCTTAGGCTATTTTCAGTGTAACTTTAAAAATGGAGATTGGGAAAAAGGAGGTTTGGTTGCTTAGCCGCCTGGGGCTCCGTGGAACGGCGCGTTTTCCCAGAGCAGTTGCCACCAGTCTACCTCAGTTATTGTTTCGCCGTGAACAATTATATCTAGAACCAGATTCAGCATGGCGTGGTGCCTTTTCTCGTCAGTTAATATTGACTCTAGAAGGAACTTCACCTTGCTGTCCTTGATGGTGGGCAGTTTATCCTCTATTTTCTTTATAAGCTCCGCTTCTAATTTGATGTGCTTCTTCACAAGTTCTCTTTGAGCGTCAAGGTCTTCCTGCGTCAACGCTTGAGAAACTTTCGTCAATAATGTGAGAGCTGCAGAGTACAGTTCCGCGTGTTTCATTGAGTCCAAAGATATTCCTTTGAGGACACCTTTCACGGGTGGGTTATTGATGTTAGCTACGCCTTTTTCCAACGAATTCACGATTTCCTTCTCGATAACTATCTGCCGTTTTATGAATTCAATTAGCTCATTTTCCGAGTTTGAACTCACTTTCCTTCGCCTCCTTTTTAAAACATGTCAAGTTTGATGCATAAGGGTTTCGGAAACTTGCTTTCCAAGAGCGCGGCACTTATCTAGCATGGTCCCGTCTGGCACATACTTCGCCAGCAGAGGCGGTTCAATCACTTGCATTCCAAATTTGTTTTTCATGATTTCAAGAAGCAGTTTTGGCGCTTCTCCGCTCCAGCCGTAAGACCCGAATGCTCCGCCCACTTTACCCGTTAGGTTCACGCTTTTCGCTGCTGCTTCCTCAAAAAGCGTTTTCATTTCTATTGGCATATCGTGGTGATAAGTCGGTGCCCCTATAAGTATAGAGTCAAAATTCGCCAAGTCTTCAGAGTCAACATGATAAGTTAACTCCACATCAGGTATGCCAGCGTTTTTAGCTCCTTCAGCAACGGCGTTAGCCATCTTCTCTGTGTTTCCGCTTCGGCTATAATAAAGAACAAGAATTCTTGACATAAAATCACCTTACTAGAAGTCTGAAACCAAACCATATGAACCTTTTGTAAAATCGCAACAGAAAAATTGAACCGCTCCAAAAACCAAGCCCTGTTTCTTGGCGGCATAAACTTCAGTTTTATGTTCCTATCTGCAATATTCTTAAATTCGAAACATAGGTTAAGTGTGGAAAAAACAACTTTGACCCAGAAAGGAGAAGACCCCCAATGGAGATACTGAAAAATAGGAAAACACGAGCACTTATATCTATTCTAGTCTGTACAATACTGTTACTGCAAGCAACCGCTTTTGTTTCACTCAGCCAAGCCAGCGTTACACTTCCTTCAGAGCCGCTTGACGTTGAAGTAGATGTAGGTTCAATACACTTCAATGGAGAAATTGCTGACTTCTATATTCTAGTTACTTCAGAAGGCATGCCTACAATAGCAACGTTAACAGCTATGCTGTATTACGATGGAGCACTATACGCCGACCTGACTAGTCTAGTTCAATCCGTTGATACAGGGCTCTACAGGATACCGTACACTATCCCCTGCGATGCTGCTACAGGCACGTATGCCTTGGTCGTTAACGCATGCTACTACACTGAAGGAACTGCGTTGAAATCCTTTTTGCTGAGCCAGACCCTAACAGAGTGGAACGCTTGGCTAACGGAAATCAAGAACGATATAGCGACCATCAAAACTGATGTCGGCACCATTCAGGTGTCTCTTGAGAACATCAACGCAACTATTGTCAGCATTGAAGAAAACGTAGTTACAATTGAGACAAACATCGGCATCATACAAACAAACGTGAACAACATTATGGTTAATGTAACGAGCATAAACGGAAACACAACAGAGATAACCACCATGCTGGGAGACTTCAACGGAACGATAGTCTCAATCAACGAAAACATAATGACATTGAACACCACTTTAGGCATAGTTCAAACAAGCATAACAGAATTTAACGCCACCTTAACCGAAATCCAAGGTTCAGTGGCAATCATCGAGACAAACATTGGTGAAATGCAAGTCACCTTGAGCCAGATTAACGCCAAACTTGTTTCAATAAGCGGAGATGTAGCAAACATCGAAACTGACATTGGCGACATAGAAACCAGCATTAAGAACATTAAAGCGTCGGTAACGACAATTGAAGGAGACATCGCAACCATAAGCACAACCTTAGGAGACCTTACTGGAACAATAACCGACATTCAAGACGACATCGCCACAATCAAAACAGACATCGGTGAAATCCAAATCGAATTGGATGAAGTAAACACAAGCATTGAAGAAAGCGCAGACCCGACCTCTGTCGGAATAGTTCTCGCAGTGATAATTATAATTACAGCTGTCACAGTTGGAGCGCTCGTGCTTAGAAAACGCAATAATGGCGCTTAACTCGAAAGGCTACGCGCAGCGTTTCAAGTAAAAAGCGCATCATACACTTTTTATTTTTAATTTTTTAGCTATGCAGACAACAAATCGCAACTATAAAACCGATTATCCCTCAGCGCAAGTTCACCCTTTTCGAAACCTACCTTCTCGCGGAAAATTGGACCGTTATAAACGAACGTGTGGAACTCGCCGTTTTCGCCGCATGGGTCCACGTTAAAAGGCAAATCTGACAGGAACTTTTCATCGTACTCTCGCCCCGCAAAATCTTTTCCAAGAACATTTGAGTCAACCGAGGTAATTACCGCCTTGAACCCGAGGCTTATGAATACGTGTGCGAGGCGTTTAGTGTTTTTTTTCCATAAAGGAAAAACGCCTTTTAGCCCAGCCTTCGCCAAGATGTCTTCGCGGTATTTTTTAATATCTTCTAGAAAAATGTCTCCGAACACCACTGAGGAGACGCGGTCATCGCGATGCCTATTGAGAGCTTTCAGCATTTCGACCTCATATTCCGCGTTAGAAGCGCCTTTCGGTAGGAACAGTTCCTCAAGAGGGAGTCGTAGAGCCTTCGCTTGTTGCTCAAGTAAAACACGCCTTACACCATGAATGCTTATTCTGTCCTGACCCTTCTCAACTGTAGTTAACAGTTCAAGAACGTCGTAACTTCCCGAATTCAGAACTTCGTAAAGGGCAAGAGCACTATCTTTGCCTCCGCTCCAAGCCACGACCACTTTTTCACTCATAAACCATCAGCCCCTAATGTTTCCGCGAACTTGAACTAGTTTAAATATTTCACAAAAGCCACTTATACCTAATGGTAAAAACGATGAAGGTACTCCTCGTCAATCCGCCGCAGACGTTTTATCCAGGCTCAGACCCTCCGGCAGGCAATCTTCCTCTAGGTTTGATGTACATAGCAGCCGTGCTTGATGAAGCAGGATATAAAGTGGAAATTTTAGACGCTTTCATGAAAGGAGCCTCATTCAGAAAAGACGTAGACGTCACGACGGTGGGTATGCCTTATGAAGAAATAAAAGAGGAAATCAGAAGGAGAAAACCAAACATCGTGGGCATAGCGAACCCTTTCACATGTCAAGTGGAACACGCGATAAAAGTAGGCAACATCACAAAAGAGGTGGACCCAGACATTTTAACGGTTGCAGGCGGTCCGCATGTTCCTGCAGTTCCAGTGCAGTTCATGGAGGAAGCTGAGAACATTGACATTGCGGTGGTTGGAGAAGGGGAATACGCGATGCTGGATATAATAAAGGTCCACGAGGGAACTAAGAAGATAAACGATGTGAAAGGAATTGTCCACCGCGAGAACGGGGTAATAAAGCAGAATGCGCCGAGACCGTTCATTAAAAACTTGGATGAGCTTCCTTTTCCCGCTTACCATCTGGTCGACATGGAGCAGTACCTCGGCTCCAACAAAATAGAGTACAGGAGTTTCAAGGACCGGTCGATATCCATGATAACCAGCAGGGGCTGTCCCTTCAACTGTTGCTTCTGCTCGGTTCACCTGCACATGGGAAAAACTTTCAGGGCACACTCAGTAAACTACGTTATAAAACACATAGAGCACGTGGTAAACAAATACAAAGTCAAAACCATATTCTTTGAAGATGATAACCTGACATTTGACCTGAAAAGGTTTGAAGCTATTTGCGACCAAATAATTGAGAACCGCATCAAATTCAATTGGGAAACCCCAAACGGGATAAGAGCAGACTATTTGACACGGGAACTTTTAGAGAAAATGAAGAAGTCAGGGTGCCAAAGCGTATTCTTCGGCATCGAATCCGGCGACCAATACGTCTTAGACAAAATCATCGATAAGAGCCTTAACTTAAAAACCGTGGAAGAAGTTGCCAAAATATGCAAAGAAATCGGAATAACCACAGCAGCATTTTACATCATTGGTTTCCCAGGCGAAAAGAAGGAACACATGCTAAGGACCGTTGAGCTTGCACTTAGACTTAAGAAGGAATACGATGTTGGAATGCTTCTTCACGTTGCGACCCCGTCACTGGGGACCAGACTGTACAAAGAATGCCTAGAGAAAGGGTACATTCAAGGGGAGTTAACTTCCCGAGCCTTTGCCGAAGTAAGGCAGACACGGGGAATGCCTTTGATAAACACAGAAGACTTCACGGCAAATGAAGTAAAGGAAATAGCTGCAATGGCTGTCCAACGATACAAAAAGCTGTCCTTAATTAATTACTTCAAGAACCCTTGGAAAACGCTAAGAACCGCACTGCACAACCCAAAAATCGTCTTGAAATTCATCGAAAATATCTAGCCAGCATAGCTGGCTGTCAGTACCGCGACACGGTTATCGCAAAACGTATTAGGTCAAACAGCGAGAGAAAAACAGGGAAGTCTTGACTTATGACTAACGCATTAATTGTTTATGGCACACGCTATGGAGCAACCGCCAGTACCTCAGAAGACATTGCAGAAACGCTCAGCAAAGAAGGATTAGATGTTAAAGTAGTCAATCTCAAAAAAGACAAAGTGAAGGACATAACTGAGTACGAGTTAATCATAGTCGGCAGCGGAATCCAAATACACAAGTGGACCGGGGAACCTGATAAGTTCCTCAAAAAGTTCCAGAAAGAATTGGCAGAAAAGAAAGTTGCACTGTTTGTCTGTTGCGGCAGCGCAGAACCAATAGATGAAAAAGAAGACAAAGCTGAGTCAAGAGAAAACGCCAGAACAAAGTATCTGAAAGAAAAAGCTGCAAAATACAACCTTCAACCCATCGCTATGGGCTTGTTCGGAGGTGTCTACAACTTCAACAACATGTCATGGTTTTTCAGAAAAACTATGTCAGCAATTAAGCCGCAACTAGAAGCAGCTGGCGTACCAGAAACAGAACCAGGACTCTACGACACAAGAGACACAAACGCCATACGCAACTGGGCAAAAGAAGTCGCTCAAAAAGTTTAATTCTAAAACCTGTGCTTGAATACCTGAAATTATGCTATAACTGTAGAGTTATCCAAGTGGTGGCGGGCCCGAGGGGATTTGAACCCCTGGTCTTCGGCTCCGGAGGCCGACGCCTTAATCCGTGCTGGGCTACGGGCCCCATTTCCAAAACAAAATATTCTGCAAGATTTAAAACTAACCGCTGTTTATTCTTGGATTAGTTCTTCGTTTATCCACCAGGCCTTTTTCTTTCCAGATTTCTCTCCCGCGTAATACTCTATTATGGATTTTCCGAACTGCTTCTTTGAGCTTCTCTGTATCTTCCTCAGTCTGTTCAGAACCAGCCACCTGTTCGTCTTTGTGTACTCCGCTAGCTCAGGCGTGGTCGCACCCTTGTAGTGCAGAAGGTAATCCACTATCTGATGGTCTGTTTCGTCAATGCAGAACGTGTGCGGGTTAATCCGCCCATGCTGGTACGTGAGCAGCTCTAGGTCCGCAAGGTACTTTCTAACTTCGCCGACGCTTTGCTCAATTTTGCTCATTCTCTCTTCAAGCTCAAGAAGCTTATCTGCCTTAGGCGTTTTCTGAAGCTTTTCCATTATGGCTTCTCGTATGAAATTGCTTCTGTCACCTTCAGGAATGCGCAAAACCATCTCTTTGTAAACTTCTTCAGGAAGCTTCAATGAAACTACTCGCACATCGCTCAGCGCCATCACACACCTGCACTTGACTATGCAGCTCTTGTTATTTCATATTTTCTCCACGTTTTTCCCCGAAACATCTGAAAAACTTAAATTCGCTGTGCACCCAGCTTTAAATGGGGTTGTGTGTTGTCAAAAAAAGCCACGATCTCAATAATAAAATGTGATGTCGGCTCTTTAGCTGGACACTACATTGTTCCCAAACCCCTCTTTGACATCGCAGAGAAAAACCTGAAAAAAGCAACAGAAAACGGCATTATAAACAACTTTTACGTTTTCAACGCTGGCGATGACCTTGAACTGCTTATGGTACATGAAAGAGGAGAGCAAGACAAAGAAGTTCACAAGCTCGCTTGGGAAACATTCAAAGATTGCGCCAACAAAGCTTCGCAGTTAAAGCTCTATGCGGCAGGTCAAGACCTTTTAAAGGACGCGTTCAGCGGGAACGTCCGCGGCATGGGACCAGGCGTTGCAGAAATGGAAATCGAAGAACGCGCCTCTGACCCAATTGTAGTCTTCGCGGCTGACAAGACTTCGGCTGGCTCATTTAACTATCCGCTTTTCCGCATCTTCGCTGATCCCATGAACACAGCTGGCCTCGTTATCGACCCAAGCATGATTTGCGGCTTCAAATTCGAGGTAATAGATACGAAGAAAAACAGAGCCATAGTTCTCAAATGCCCTGAAGAAATGTACGAGATGCTAGCGTTAATAGGAACCGTTGGGCGTTACACCATATCTCGCGTCTGGAGAGCAAGCGACGACCTGATTTGCGCTGCAAGCAGCGTAAGTAAACTCTCGTTGATAGCTGGAAAATACGTTGGAAAAGACGACCCAGTTATGATCGCCCGAGCCCAGCATGGACTGCCTGCAGTAGGCGAAGTTTTGGCGCCTTTCATGCACAGCTACTTCGTGCAAGGGTGGATGCGTGGAAGCCACTGGGGTCCCATTATGCCCGTAGGATTAAAATCGTCAAAATGCACGGTTTTCGATGGTCCACCAAGAATTGTTGCCATAGGCTTCCAAGTGGCAAACGGCCAAATCTCAAGCGACGACGAAGGAAAACCAATGCTTGCAGATATGTTTGATGACCCTGCCTTTGCTTTGGCGAGACGTGAAGCCATGCAAAACGCCTGTATGCTACGAAACATGGGCGAATTTGAGCCAGCGCGGTTAAGCGCTGAAGATATGGAGTACACGACCATACAGAAGGTTCTGGAAAAGCTAGGAGAACGCTTCAAACCCCTAAATTAATAACTGAATCACTAAGGGGAAATCACGTGCCCAGCCAATGTAGATAACTCTATGCATCGAGCCTTAACAATCTCGGTCAGTCTGCTACGTAGCGCCTCTTCACCCATTTTCTTTTCTTTAAGCAAAGCTACTTTTTTCGCAAGCTCCACATCGCCTATTGCTTTAAACCAAGATTCAAAATCGCCGCGGCTTGTGTGAAAGCCAATTGATTCCGAGTTAATTTGGGGAATTTTGTCGCAGAAATCTTTTAGACCACGAGCTTGGAGGCTTAACGGTTTTCCTAAGCCTGCGTAAAAGTGGAATGCTCGACCCTGTGGCATGTCGGCCAGTAATGCTTTGGCGTTTTCGCTGTTGATTTCGGTTATGCCTAGGGCTTCTTTGCCTTTTTCAGTTAGGGCGTAAACTCCTTTTTCAGGTGAAGCGGTGTATCCCATGCGAGTAAGACCGATTATGTGCATCATGACGGAAGGAAATTCCTTTCCAACCTCCTTCGCTATCTGCGTAGCTCTTTCAGGCTTGTCAAGCAGCAACATAGCCGCCAGAATTTCAGATTTAACAGGTGATAAACTCATGGCACAATGCACCTGTTGGTTATATGTACATACAAGCTAATCAACGTTTCTCAGCGATTTGCTGAACTGAAATAAGCAAAGCTTTAGTACACAGGTTTCTAATGCTACAATGGAAAAATGGTGAGCACTGAGAATGAAGATTGCTGTGCTTGTTTATGAGTATCCCCCTAAAATTGTTGGCGGCCTAGGAACCTACGCTGCTGAAATAACACGCAAATTCGTCCTCATGGACAACGACGTAACTGTCTTCACAATGAATGATGATGGCGGTACTCTACCAAGGAGAGAAATTTGGCGCGGTATAGAGATTCACCGCCCACTACACATAGATGTTTCTGACTCTCTGCCCGACGTGATAGCTGACGACATCAAAAAGTGGGGTAGAGGTCTGCATTTATTCGGCAATCTTCTTGTTTACAATTACCTGACTGCATCCAAGCTCATCAATGAGCTCATCAGAAAAGAAGGCGTGAAATACGATGTTGTTGCTGCTCACGACTGGCTTTCAATAATGGGCGGGATAACCGTTAAGAAAGAAAGCGGATTGCCTCTAGTCTTTCATGTTCACTCAACTGAGAAAGGCAGAACGCTCGGAGGCGGTTCAAGCGTAGTAAGCAATATTGAACTGCGCGGAGCCAACATGGCTGACATGATTATCACGGTTTCGTACGC
>JAFGLT010000062.1 GCA_016927895.1 Candidatus Bathyarchaeota archaeon
CTGAGCAGAAATTCAGAGCAAAATCCAAAAATGACTGATATATTGGACTTTTTTTGGCAAAAGGAGTTGAGCGCGGGGTGTGGGATTCGAACCCACGTGGCCTTTCGACCACAGACTTAGCAGGCCTGCCCCATACCAGGCTTGGGGAACCCCGCATGCGTTTTGGATACTGTCGTGGGTATGAAGTCTTCGGATAATTTTATGTTGACGGGTATTTGTGTCTTTTTATCCAGTTAGCGGGGTTTCGGCGATTACGCCGTCTTCGATTACAATTTGTCTTTCTGCGTAGTCAGCAACGTCTTGTTCGTGGGTGATGACTATGATGGTGGTTTGGGTTTCTTCATGGAATTTTTTGAGCAAGTCCATAACTTGTTTGCCTGTTCCAGAGTCCAAGTCACCTGTGGGCTCGTCAGCAAATATCACTGCTGGGCGATTGGTTAATGCACGCGCAATGGCTACACGCTGCATCTGTCCACCGCTTAACGTTGCAGGAAACTGTTTAGCTTGATTACTGAGGCCAACGCCTTTCAGAAGAGTTTCTATTCGCTCCTTCAGGTCTTTGCTTAAACCCGCTAAATCTGCGGGCAACGCTACGTTTTCACGAGTGTTAAAATGCGGTAGCAAAGCATAGCTTTGGAATATGAACCCCATCTCTAACAGGCGAACTTTAGATTTTGCGGCGTCATCCATTTTGTGTAGGTTTTCTCCGCGGAACATCACTGCGCCGTAGTCGGGGCTGTCAAGACCTGCCATGCAGTTCAGCAACGTTGTTTTTCCCGCTCCAGAGTTGCCCATAATCGCCACGAACTCGCCTTCTTTCACGTCAAGGTTCACGCTGCGGAGCGCGTAGACTGTTGTGCGCCCAAGATTGTAGTTTTTGGATAATCCCCTCACCGCGATGATGCTGTCATCTGCAACATCATTCACCTCGATTTCCTTGGTGGTGAAGATTTTCTTGTTAAACCCGAAGTAGGGAATGTCTGCGCCGAAAAAGTCTGACCACATCTTCAGTAATTCAGCTTCAACAAACAGGTCAGTGCTCAACTCAGCCAATGGTAACAACGCGTTTTTGAATTCAGCGGTTGACTCTATGGTTTTGACGCCGTTTCTGTTTGCGTCAAGGTAGTCACGCAAGCAAATTTGGCACTCTTGTAGTTTGCTGTGGACTTTAAGAAGCAGTGTTTCTCCGTACTGCATGTCCATCATCATTTCAGCGAGGGCTTTGTTCATTTCCACGGAACCGTTCGTGAATCTGTACGGAGTGATCGTTTCACGTGGAACATGGAACAACTTGAAAATCCTTGAAATCAAATTGTCTATATCCTGTAATGCACTGAGTTTTGCTGCTAAAATTCTGAAAAACAGTTCCAGCTTCTTCTGCAGTTTCGGATTAGTTGTTTTATAGTGGGTTCCTTCAACGCCCAGTTTCAGCCTTTCAAGTACGCGATCCAACGCTTTTAGCCTTGTGATTGTTGGCTTGAGAAAGATCGCAAAAAAGTTTGCAATAAGCAGCTTGTCAACCAGTTCAGTTACGTTTACGTTGTCGTCGGCGGCTGAACCCGCGAAAACTGCTGAATCAAATCCTGAAAGGAAAAAGCGGTACTGCTGATTCTCCACGAAATCCCATAGCGTAACGTAGCTTTTCAATTGGATTTCTCGATAGCTGGCTGGCAACTCCTTGATTATCTTCTTTAGTTGTGAGTCGAAATGTTTCACAAGGTTCGGGTCGACCTCTTTAATGAAGTCTTTAACGATTTTTGAGGTTTCCCGCAGTTCTTGATTGTCTTTAAGCTCTTGCTGCAGCTTGGATTCGTTTGTTGCGTAGTATTTCCTGAAACGTTTGTAAACTCGTCCTGTTTCCATTTCTTCTACAATTTTGTGTTCTGGAACACCCTTTTTTTCTCCAGACAATACTATGAACGAATTTAGTTCTTGGCTAAACATGGCTTTTCTAGACGTGTGCAAGGTCCTTCGACAGTCAGAAACAAGCTTCTGTTGCAGCTTCGCGTTAATTGCCCTCAGAGACTTATCTATCAATCCAGCTACGTAAACTTTCATTTGGCGTTTTCCTCCTTGTTAAAAGGCCCTTGTTCAAAGTGGGAGATTTTTCCATCAGTCATGTGGACAATGTAGTCGCATTGCTCGGCAATCCAGCGGTTGTGAGTAACCAACACCAGCGTCTGCTGGTTGATTTGGTTGATTCGGCGGAAAAGCTTCATAACGTCAGTGCTTGTTGTAGAGTCTAAGTCGCCTGTGGGTTCATCGCCAAGAATTATGGCGGGGTCTGTGATGAGCGCGCGAGCCACAGCTACTCTTTGCTGTTGACCTCCAGACAGCTCAGAAGGCAGGTGATATAATCTATCGCCCATTCCCAGTTCTCTCAGAAGCATTTTCGCTTGTTCACGGGCTACTCCAGCTTTAATGCCTTTCAACAGCAGCGGGGTTTCCACGTTTTCCACAGCGGATAAGAATGGGAAGAGATTGAAAAGCTGGAAGATGAAGCCGATTTTGTCTCTGCGGAACGAAGTCATTTTGCCGTCTGAAAGCCTGGAGGTGTCTATGTTGTCGATTATGATTTTTCCTTCCGAGCGCCGGTCCAGATGCCCTATCATGTTTAAGAGCGTTGTTTTTCCGCATCCCGATGGCCCCATAATCGCCATCATGTCTCCCTTTCGGACAGTGAGGTCTAATCCTCGGATGGCGTGGACCTCATTCGATTTTCCTTCAGAGTAGCGTTTGTGTAACCCAGAGATAATAAGTATAGGTTCTCTGTCTTCAATTATGCCATATTCTTCTTTCATATCTGTTATCACCATCATTGTTTCCTTATCCCACATACCTCAATGCTTCGGCAGGCGGAATTCTTGATGCAAACCATCCTGGAACGGCACCTGCAGCTATGGCAATTGCCGTAATGAAGCCTAAGTATACGAAGATATCATTCCATGGAATTACCAGTGTGGCTCCTTGCATGTTCGCAAATCCAACGCTTATCAAAACACCATTCACGACGCCAATGGCTAATCCGATTATGCCTAGTACTACCAGTTCCAGCAGCACAGAAAGCATAACTTGGGTTCTAGGGAAGCCGATTGCCCTCATCATTCCGATTTCACGTTTTCTTTCAGAAACGTTGCGGACGGAGATTACGGTCATGCCTACTGCACCGATGACGAGTCCAAATGTTACGTAAATCTGCAGGAATGAGACTACACGTTGAATCATTTCCATTGACTGTTCAATTTTTGAATATAGTATTGTGGTGCTTGCAACGTAGAAGTTGTCTTCAGCTAGGCTTCGGTAGCCTTCATCGTCCGTGTTGGTGAATTCTTCGATGGCCTGCGCGATTGATTGGATTTGGGGGTCATCCATGGCGTAGGTGGTTTTGATGAGGAACTTGTTGTATTGTTCTGGCGCTCTTGCGGTAGAGGTTTCACCGTCTGCTTCTGCCAAGTAGCTTGTTTGGTTTGCCCAGTATTCGTTCATGTATATGTTTCCTAAAGCGTCCATGAAGTTAAAGTCGTCTCCGCTTAGGAGGTTGAAAGAGGATAGTGGGAAGCCTCCTGCTCTTTGTGAGTCTAATCTTCCTGCAATGGTGAATGCTTGGTACGCTGGGAATCCAGATTCAGAAGTGTTCATTGGTATCCACACTTGCATCCCTAAGGGAAGCAGGAAAGAGTCAGTGAACACGATTGGGTTTTCTATGACGCTGCCGTTTTCGTCTCGTAAGACCTCAACGTCTTCTAATTCGTAACCAGAGTATCCGCTGAAGGATGTGAAGTCTATGTCGTTTAGGTCTCTGTCCTCTGACATGAGGTCAGATAGGGAAACGTTGTAAGCAGGCATTGTATATGCGGACGCAAAGAACAAGTCCCAAGCTTGTTTGGACATTGAATTGAGCTGTTCATCGGTTACATCGGCTACAGGTGGTTGGCCGATGGCGTCGGGGAAGCTACTTAGGTAGAAGTCGTAGCGCCAATTTGAGTCAAACGAATCGGTTGCGTTCCCGCGGATTTGTTCAGTGGTAATTACGCCGTACCCTAAGGGTAGCAGGTCTGTTTCATAATCGAAGTCTGACGAATATGGGTCGGCTAAGGCCAAGTAGCGCTGATAGTCTGTGAGTGACTTGTATGTTTTGAATCCAATCACATCAGTTATGTGGCTATCGATTTTGTATAGTTCTTCCGTGTATGAAAGGCCCGTTATGTTTGCTTCTGGCATGTTTAAGGATACAATTAGGTCTACTCCTCTCGAGTCTTCCTCGGTTTCGATTATGGAACTCAAGTTTGTAGGCACAAGCGTAGCAACCGTGACATTCAACGTCAATATCACTGCGAATATGGCGAAAGTCAGCGTAGACCGTGTTTTATGTGATGAAATCAATGCTGGAGCTATTTGCCCTACTCCTTTTACCCCCCTTATTTTGACAAGGAACGTCCGTAACGCTCTCATGAGTGGAGGCAGGTTCACTGAGACTAGTAGAACGGAGCCAATCACGATTTCCGCTACGCCAATTATTAGAATGTCGGGTGCTAAACCTGAAATGTCTGGTATCCACTCGCCCATAGCTACGACGAATAAGAAGACGGGTGCACCCCAGACTGCAAATGCTGTGATATTTAGCGCTTTTACGCGGCTGATGAACCGTGAAAGCACCATGCCTAAACCGGTAAAGAGCAAGCCTGAGCCTATCAAAATGTTTCGCCATTCGTCTAGTGTGTTCCATCCTTCAGTGAGCCAGATGCCTTCGTAGCTTGTGTCAATAACACCGTTAATTAGAAGAACAAAAACACCTCCTGCAGTAGCTAAGATTCCTAGTAACACAAGGTTGCGACCGGATTTTTCTTCAAAAGTAACTTTGATTCCTCGCAGCGCCTCTACGATGTTAACGCGAGAGGCTCTTAAAGCGGGTAATACTCCAGTTACGACGCCGAGCACTACGCCAATGAGCACCGATAAGATTACGACTTGTTGCGAAACGACTGGCTGGACACTGAATTCTCCTGTGCCGAAAATATTTGCAAGGTAATTGGCGACAGTTTGCCCAAAGCCTAAGCCTCCGATTAAGCCGAATATGCCACCAAGAATTCCCTGAAACACGTTTTCTATAAGCATCGACATGGTTATTCCTCGGCGGTTCTCGCCAACAGCCCGCATAACACCTGTCTGGAACTCTCGATCTTCTACGTTCATGAGCTGAACGTTTGTTATTAGCAAAACTCCTGTTATCGTGATTAGAAGACCTAACGCTGTTAGCATGGTGGACAGCAATGTCATTATAATCTCTGCTACGCTGAAAAAGGTCAACCGGGCAGAGCTAACAGTGTATATCTTCTCTGAATCTCCTGTGTCCGGATCCACGGTTTCAGGAATAGCCGCTTCGACTATGTCTACCTGTTCTTGGAGGTAGTCTTCGCTAATTTCTGAAGTGAAATGGTCGGTTTGGAGAGCTACCAGATAGGATGATACTCGGTCGAATTCTTTTTCTCGGTCTTGCAGGGCTAGCCATTGTTGAACATGTTCTATTCTGAGTATGGCTCCCGAATACTGGGATCCTATTCCTGGATGTTTAGAATCAAAGATTCCAACCACTTGCAGGGTCGTTCTTTCGACTTCAGATGAATATGAAATGACTGGTTTTGAGGTTTCAAAAGCTATTTCGGATATCTCGATGCTTGCGGGCATCCCATCAGCGCTCATGACTACAAGAAACGCGTCGCCTCTTAGTGTTCTGTCAGCATATGGCGATAAATCAAACGCGGCGTTCAACGTATCTATATCTACTGGCAAAGATGCATCTTCCAAGTTCGTCACATTAAAGTTGCTTCCATCATCCAGTGAGAATTGCAATAAGACTTGGATGTTGCTTGTGCCGGTAGCCGTCACATTGAGGTAGTCAAAGTCCGACAAATCAAGCATGGAAATATTCATTTTAAAAAGGGTAACTAAGCTAGGTACGACGCCAGGGAGAGGGCTCTGCTCGAGGTTAAGACTAAAATAAGATGAAGAGCTGTTCAGGTCATATAGAACAGTAGTGTAACTCTCCTCCACTGTCCAATCGGCTAAAGATAGGGTTGGCGGCTCCACTACTGTTCCTGTGGTGTTAGTGAACTCGGTTGTTAAATTTAATGGCAGCATTGTTTCTTCAGTTAGCCCTAATTTTTCAGCTTGTTTACTTGAAAGAATTATGGTAGTGTTGCTCACTAGAAGAGCGTCAAGGTGCATTTCTTCTCCCGTTTGCCAATCATAAAAAGACCCGAACGCGTCTGGATAATCAGTGGAAATTCCGGCAAGCTCAACTGAATCATCATACTGGGAACCCACCATCACGGGAACTTCCATTGTCAGTTCAGGCATTATTCCCACGGCCGATGGAACTATATCACTTATTGTTTCTGCGTCAGCCGCGGTTAGGTAACCCGTGGTCGTAGAGTTAGATACGCTGAAATCAACTTCGCCTTCACCTTGAAGTAGGCTTGTGAGAAATGAGTTTTCTAACGTGTCAGTTGTAATCTGAATGCCGACAAGCAACGTGACGCCGAGAGTTACGGCTAAAATTGCACTGAGATTTTTTGTTTTTCTTCTCAGCAAGGACCTTGCTGCTATCATGAAACTAGATTTTAAACCCATATTCTAAACATCCTTTTTTATTTGTTCTAACCTTGGCTGATTTGACTTTGCTGCTTTTGTTTAACATGATTTTTTTCACGTATTCCCTTCACTACCTTTTCAAGGTCATCAGCACATCTAGTCAGAATTCTTTCAATTTTTTTTGAATCCTCTTCAGTTATCAGATAATTTCTTTCTGCACGAAGGTCTAGAAATGTTTTGACAACTCTCTGTGCTGGCTCTCTTGTGTTTTCAAGGATTGTTTCATCTATTGGATCTAACTGGAACCTTCCAATCAAGAGCGGTACAAGAAATTCCAGTTTATTCAACATTTTTTGTCCGAAGGTTATATGTTTTTCAAATAACGTTTTTCCTTTATTTGTAAGTGCGTATCGTTTGATTCCTGCTTCTCCGCTGGGCATCTCTCTGGTAAAGCCTTTGTCCTGTAGTGAGGCTAGAAGCGGGTAAACTGAGCCGGAACTGGGTATCCATCTTCCGCCTGTTTCTTTTTCAATTACTTCGACGATTTCTACACCTGACATGGGTTTCTTGGCCAGCATGTTTAAGACTAGGAACCGTAGGAGCCCTCTTGGGACGCTGCCTGCGCGTTTAGTCCATCTCTCGACCATAATGTCACCAGCGATATCGCCAAAGACATCACTAGCGACATATAAACATTATGCATCCAATTTCCAGAATAAATCAAAAATTCAACCAGAAAACAAAAACATGTCCCCTCAGAAAGATACTTCCATCCAAGAAACAAGGAACTTTAAGCGTTTACATGTCAACAATCCTTTTTATTCTCCAACAAGAACAGAACAACAGGTGAAAAAATCAAGTGACAACACCTTCGCTGAGTGACACAGTAAAACGTACATGTGACACTCTGAAGCAGGAAGCAACCAAACAAGTCATAGATTACCAACAAAGGTTTTCAACCCTCGAAAACCTCTACGACGATTTGCTTGCAAACCTCATAAAGCAAGGTTTCAACCCGAAGGAAGCACGGGAAACCGCCGCGGAGTTTTTCGGGTCCACAAACGTGCGTTTCGCAGGTATAGACGGCACACTTTACTCGAGGCCCCTTTTTGACATGGTGATTTTCTTCGGCGGCGCCTACGCGGCTACAGGCACTATAACCTTCTCTGAGACGGCAGCGCCCCGGGTCACCTATGATACTAAAACGATGCAGCAGAACATGGGCATATCCAGCGTCGTACCTATCTACATCAACGAAATCCCAGAGGTAGACCACTCGTTTTCCGCGCAGGAGCAGCCTAGTGAACTCAACCCGTCGAAGCCCGTAACAGACGAGGAAATTGCAAACAATTCCATGATAGCTAACGCGATAATGGCTTTCAGCGAGTATTATCTTGCCTACAAAATCGCCTCAGACCCCAACCAAATTACCCACGTACTGCTCATGGACCGCAGTTTATCCACGGAACGCGCAAGCCTCCTCTACGAGACTAGAAAAACAGACTTTTGGAACGCGAAAAGTACACTCCTTGGCTACACAACCAGTAGCGACGACCCTTCAATAGACAAGAATGACTTGGCCCTTGCACGGCAGCACATGTGCAACCAGTCGTTGACGTTGCCGCCGCCGAGAGCGGATTACCTGCGCTACGCGATAACCTGTTTGGCTGAACAGAAACACCAGTTGACTATAGAACAAGTCTTAGCTGAGTTTAAAATAGCAGACGAAAAACGCATGTGCAGAGTAGAACGTGTGCTCAAAAGCTTGGTTGCCAAGCAAATTCTCACGGAAGCCAATGGCGTTTACACTTTGAATCCGCAGTATGTTTCAAGCTGGGAGCGAATAAAAAGAGTCACCGTTGCCTTAGGCGACAGGCTTTTCTTCTCTAAGAACGTGGATGCTGAAACCGCGAGTTCCATGAAAATATTAAAGAACGGTAAAGAGCACTGGCTGACAACGCTTGACATTTCTTTTCTCACGTTGTTCGCGTTGCAGATGCTTATGGAAGAGTGCTGGCGGAAACACATTCTGCTGGTTGGGGTTACAAAGGACACGGCTGCGAGAGACTTCAAAAGGCAGTTAATTCCCATCCTGCAAAACGAAAACTTGCTGAAAACAAGCATGCAAGGCAACACGCTTCAAACGCTTCCGAACACAGACCGCATGATACTTCAGTCCGCAAGCATATTCAACTTGGAGCAGGTTAAGCCGCCGTGGGGTCTAATTGAATACGACTCTGCCTTCAGAAGCATGTTGCCTGATAGAGAAAGCCGCAGAGGCTACGTTTCTGGAGCCATAAAAAACAAAATCAGCTTGGAAAAAACTTTCCTGAAAACTTACGTGCAGCTGAGCCAAGCGAAGACGGATCCGATGCTGCGAAGCAACGTGCTTCTCGTAGACCGTTTAGTTTATCCTGAATGCGACTTGAAGCCGGAAAGCACCGTGAAGTTCTTGAATGAGCTGAGTGACGGCACAAAGGAGCCTGTGGAAACCCTGCTTTACATGGACAAGACTGTTCCGAACAAGCTGCAGAACCTTGTTATGAGCGTGTTAGTGGCTATGGCACCGGCGAACATTCCTGAAGCGTTTGGGCATAATAAGGCGCTGTTTATAGCGGATAAAATTGCGAAGTGGAATTACAGCCAGTTCAAATGCGTGGTGGACACCACCGCCGCGTGGATACTCAATAATCATAAATTAAGAAAGTTCATATTTTACATGAGCACTTTCAGGGAGAGGCGAGCAAGTATTGAACAGACAAGACGAGAAAACCGTTAACACCCGCTGCTTCACAGACTTCAACGACAAGTTCCGCGCACGCTTAGCCGCAGTCATCCCAAGGTTTTTCGGGGGCGGAGCCGACTCCAAAGTATCCGGCACAAGCGCCCGCTACCAGTGCCGCGTCAAAATTGAGTACCAGAAAGACTTGATGGGCTTGCTGGAGGAGGGCATGCTCCTAGCCGTACGGAATTTCAAGCAGGTAGGCGACGGAACGGAAAGGTACACGCTGATGGAAATCAGCCGTGTGTGGCCTGAACACTTCGGGCTCCGAGGTTTAAGCGACCACGGGTACTATCCGATGCAGTTTGAGATTATCGAGCAAAGCGAAGGCGACTGGCAGACAGACGATACTTCGACGATGATGATTCAGATAGACGCCATTCCCATAAACTACGATTTACTTATGAAAGGCAGCGGCGGGTTCGAGTTTGTCAAGGGCTTCTCTTACCCTATTGTGGGCAGCCACGCTTACCTGCTGAACAGCAGCATGATAAACTACATGTACAACAAGCGGATAACGGACCAGCTTGGAATAGACGCAACTCGCACCGTGGAAGACGCCCGCGTTGACCCGCGTTTGGGTCTGGTTAAGATGTTTGAGGCTAGCAGAACGGTTATTCCGATTTACGTGGATTTCGAGAAGCTTGTGCGGTATCACTTCGGTGTTTTCGCGTTCACAGGCGGAGGAAAAAGCAACTTGACCTCTAACGTTTTAAGGCGGATTTTGCTGCACACGGATAGCGAGAACACGAAAGTTGTTCTTTTCGACATAAGCTGCGAGTACGCGTTTCTGCTGCTGGATTTGCTTGCGGACCCGTTGTTCAAGTCGAAAATCGTGTTGGAGCACCGCGTTGACTCAGTGGAGCAGTTCTTTAACTCGGTGGTTAAGCCCAGAGAATACGAGGAGGACAAACGCACTAAGATAGGGCTGCAACAAGTCATGGAGCAAGGCAAAGTGGCGTATTACACCAAGCCGAAGCAGAAAGTGCCTAAGTACATACAGTTTCTTGACGAGTTGTCGGCGCAGCGGAAAGACAATGTTGGGAAGCCGCATTACATGAATGCTATCGACAAGATTCACGACTCCGTTTTGGAGTACATGGAGACGCACGGGTTAAGTGAGGGGCAGGAAGTGAACGAGGAGTTCGTGCAGTACATAGATGCGGTGGCGCAGGAGGCAGTGGAGCAGTTCCGAGTGCATGATAAAAGCGGCTTGTACGCGTGGGCGACCACCAGAAACACAATTCTAGACACAATTAAGAGCAAGCGTGCTAAGGAAGACGAGGAGACAGGTGGGCTAACAGCAGAAAAAATCCGTGAACTAGTAGAAGACAAGACAACACGGCTTGTGTGCTTGTCCATTTCGGACCCGTACAGCATAAAAGAGCTTGCCATAGCGTTAACGCAAGAGTTGCTCTCGCGGAGAAAACGCAACTTCAAAGTGAAACCTTACATCTTGATGGTTTTCGACGAAGCCCAAGAGTTCATCCCCGCCACAGGCGACTCAGGCGGCATAGACAAGAAATGTAGTCGCCAAGTAGAAACGCTGCTTAGGCAAGGACGCAAGTATGGTTTAGGCGTTTGCGTCTCCACACAACGCATAGCCAACCTGAACACAAACGCACTGCAACAACTACACACTTACTTCGTAGGCACCCTACCGAGACCATACGACCGCCTACTCATAAGCGACACCTTCATGATAGACAAAGGCATACTCGAAAAAACACTCGAGTTCGCACCAGGCGAATGGCTACTATCCAGCTACATAGCCACGGGAATAGAGAACGTGCCTATATTCATCAAAGCAGACAACGCAGAAAAAGAAATTGAAAAATATCTCACTTGTTTCGAGCATAAATAGCTACAATAACCTCTTTCAATCCAACAACCCATTTCTCCGACCTCACTGGCATATTTGGAGCCTATTTGGATCCTAATAGAAATTCATTGCAGAACCTATAGAGAGTGTTTATCCCAAAACGCTGTAGCAAACGAGGTTATCCCAGTCTTGTTGTGTGGGTTCGGTGTTGGTAGCCGCATTTTGGGCAGAAGTAGGTCCGTTCAGCGTAAAGGACAAACAGTAGTTTCGCTTTTACTTTGGCTTCTTCTTTTTTGCCGCCTTTTTGGATGAGAGGTGTTCCGCAGCGGGGGCATTTGCATTTGTTTGACATGGACTTCTAGTTTATTCTGTGCTATTTGCAGGTATTTAAGTTGAAGTTTGCTGGGTGTTTGGTGTTTGTTTTCCTTTGGTTAAGCTTAACACGACGACGCCGAGCACTATTAGGGCGCCTCCCAGTAGCTGGTTAACTGTAGGCGTCAAGGCGAGGATGGCGAAGGAGAAGATTGCAGTTAAAAATGGTTCCATGGTGCGTATGGTTGCGGCTTTGGATACTTCAAACACTTGCAAGGCCTTGAAGAACAAGATGAAACTCAAAACGACGCCTGTGACCGAGCCTAAAACTGCGTAGACAAGTGTTGCTGAAGGAAAGACAGTCTCCAGTTTACCTGTTAGAACCGTGTAAGTGGAAATGAACAGAAACATGAGCATGGAGCTTCCGCCAGCCAAAGCCACGGGATTCACGTTTTTCACGTAAACTTTTGAAAGTGAATTTGCCGACGCAAAAAACAATGCTGCACCCAAAAGCACCGCTGTACCCGCCACTTCCAAAGATAAATCTCCGTAAGCCAAAACGAACACGCCAACAATGGCGACTACAACCCCAACTGCTTCCATCCGCGTAAACCTTTCATGGAAGAATGCTACTCCAAACAAAATCGTGAAAACCGCTGTGAACTGAACCATAAAAGTCGCGTTCACAGGTCCATACAACGAAATCCCATACGTGTAAAGCAATGAGCCCACAACCGAAAACAGGCTCATCAACGCCACTCTCCGCCAGTTCCCATGTATGCTTCTGAAATACGCGGCTTTCCTAAATACTCCAAAAACCGTCAGAAAACACAAGCTGGCAACAGCTGTGAACAAAACATTCATAGTCTCAACATTAACGCCGTCAAGCGTCAAACGTACAAAAACAGGGCTTAACCCAAACATCAAACTCGCTGAAACCGCGAACAAGATGCCCTTCTGTTTGTTGCTCATGCTTGTTTCCCATTCAAGTTTTTACATAGACGTAGCGTTTGTAAGGTTTAAACCCAACCTTCGAATACAGATGCATAGCAGTTGCGTTTTCGCTTAACACGTAGATAATTGCGGTTTCTGAAGACTCAAAAAGCATTTTCAGCAAAGCCGACAAAATAGAAGTTGCGTAGCCCCTGTCCCTGTAATCCGCATGCGTCGCTATCCAAGACACATGACCCACAGGAGACTTAGAAACCGCTTTGCCAAACGCAACAAGCTTTCCCTCTCGTCTAATACCAACCCAAAACGCCTCCGCGAACGTCGCCTCAATGCCTTCAGCTGTTATAACACTCCAAAACTCAGGATACGCCTTATGCATAAGTTTAGCAATCTCTTCAGCAGTGTCAATGCATAGTGTTTCTGGCTTAATCATTACCTTGATGTTTTCTTCACCCCTCTTAAGAAACAGAAGTATCGGGGTTGCTTTCTGCTCAAAAACAGGAAACCTAGCCGCAACAACGTCTTCGCAGTCCAAAGGCACCTGCACCATGACTTCTTCAACATCCAGCTGATTAAGTAGCAACCGCACAGCTTCTCGTGAACCCCGCACTTGAACAATACAGTCTGTGTAGACTACCATGAGACCAGCAACCGCGTCGGCCTCGTCCAAAGCCATGAACATCTTGGTTTGGTCGCGTTTGAATTTCCAGTCATAAATGAAAAAGTAAAAGTCCAGCGGGTCCTGATTAACATGTGCCCAGAAAACAGGCTCCAAATCCGCGTTCAACGCTGCTACACGCAACTTGGAAGAAATAGACACAGCCAACTTTAACCCACAAAACAGAGTTATAATAAAAAAGGAAAAAGGTTACGGCGTCTAAGCCGTTTTCGGCGTTTCACCGCACTTCCTTAGCAGGCATTCCCATCGTGCATCAGTCATGCGTTGAACATCTACTAGCAGCTTCTTGTTCTGCGGTTTAAATATGTGCCTAAACCGCCCTTGCCCCTTCAAGTACTCGTCTACTGGCCTCTTCTTCTGTGGTGCAAGCGAAATAAGCTTGCTTGGTATGGACAATTGGCAGTGACCGTTGACTGACTCCCAAACAGGGAACACACATGATTCCACAGCTAGCTTCGAGTACTCCATAGACTTCGCAGGGTCGCTTCTCCAGCCACGTGGACAAGGCGCAAAAACATGCAGAAACGCTGGGCCCTCAACTTCCAAGCCCTTACGAACCTTCGTCATCAAATCCTTCCAGTAGTAAGGCGAAGCTGTAGCCACGTAAGGCATATTATGCGCCACCATAATATCCGCAATAGGCTTCTTGTACTCCAGCTTTCCCGGTATCGATTTGCCTGCTGGCGAAGTAGTTGTTGCTGCACCATGTGGAGTTCCACCGCTTCGTTGAATGCCTGTGTTCATATACGCCTCGTTGTCGTACAACACAAACAAGAAATCGTGACCTCGCTCCACCGCACCAGAAAGCGCCTGAATGCCAATGTCATAGGTTCCGCCGTCTCCTGCAAACGCGATCACGTCCACATGTTCATGGTTTAGTCTGCCTTTCTTCTTCATTATCTTCAATGCCGCTTCTATGCCTGAAGCGTTCGAAGCAGAAGTTTCGAAGGCAGTGTGCAGCCAAGGGACAGCCCATGATGTGTACGGATAAATTGATGAGACCACTTCCATGCAGCCAGTGGCTTCTGTCACAATTGTGGGTCCGCGTGTAGCTTTCATAATCATTCGGAACACAGTTGCTGGTCCGCAGCCTGCGCAAGCTCTGTGTCCTGCCAAGAACAGGTCTGGTTTTTCAGCGATGTCTTTTGCGGTGAATTTCCATTCTTGAGTTGTCATTCTCTTTTTTCCTCCTTTAACCTCTCAATCCTAAGTATTGTATTGGCTTCTCAACACATCCAGTCTGCAATATGCCCTGTAGTGTTTCGTAGATGCTTCGCAACTCGCGTGGGCTTGTGTCTCTTCCACCCAAACCGTAAATATAGTTCACGATGTAAGGGCGCTTAGCTGCATCGTAAAACAAATGACGAAATTCATGGAAAACTGGACCTCCGTTTCCGCCGAAACTCATGCACTTATCCATGACAGCCAAGGCTTTCACGTTCGCAAGAGCACTTCGAATCTCTTCGACAGGCAACGGACGGAACGTGCGAAGCCGAAGTAAACCGGCTTTGATGCCTTCTTGCCTCAGGTCGTCCACAACTGTCTTCATCGTGCCCGCTGTTGAGCCTAAACAGATAGCTGCTACTTCAGCGTCTTCAAGACAGTACTTCTCGACTAAACCGTTGCCGTAGCTTCTGCCGCTTATCTTCGCGTACTCGTTGTTTACCTCCTGGATAACGTTGACCGCGTGTTCCATGCCTTCTTCCTGTTGCCGCTTAAACTCAAAGTAGTAGTTCTGGAGGGCGATGGGTCCCATGGTCATCGGATTTGCTGGGTCAAGCTTGAATGGCGCGGTTTTGCCGTTGTGCGTAAGCACGTTTGGGAACTTGCGAACGCCAACAAACTCTTTGACGGCTTCTTCTGGGAGAGTCTCCACGTTTTCAAGTGTGTGGCTAAGCGTGAAGCCGTCCAAACCAACCATGACAGGCAGAAGCACATCTAAATTCTCAGCTATGCGGAAAGCCTGAATTATCGAGTCGTATGCCTCTTGGGAGTTTTCAGCGTAAAGTTGTATCCAGCCGCTGTCTCTCTGTGCCATGCTGTCGGAGTGGTCGCCGTGAATGTTCAGTGGAGCAGACAAAGCGCGGTTAGCAACTGCCATCACCACAGGTGTACGGCAACCGGACGCTACGAAAAGCATTTCGTGCATCAGGGCTAAGCCTGCGGATGCGGTGGCTGTGAATGCTCTGGCGCCCGTTGCGGAAGCTGCTATTGATGCTGCCATGGCGCTGTGTTCGGATTCGACGCAGACGAACTCGGTTTCGACTTCGCCGTCAGCTACGTATTCGCTGAATTTTTCAACGATTATGGTCTGTGGCGTTATCGGGTAAGCTGCTACGACATCTACGTCTGATTGTTTTACCGCGTAGGCTACTGCTTGGTCGCCTGCTAGGGCAGTCATTTCTTGTTTTACTGTTTTTTGCATTTTATTTTGACTCCTGTTCCAGTCTCATTGTGATTGCGTTAGTGGGGCATTGGTTTGCGCATATTCCGCAGCCTTTGCAGAAGTTGTAGTCGAATTCTATGTCGTTTTTTTCTGGGTGCCATTTTATGGCGCCGTCGGGGCAGAATATTACACATAGTACGCAGCGGGTGCATTTTTCGGGGTCGCGTACGGGCGTGTATGTTTTCCAGTCGCCTGTTAAGAATCCGATGCTTGATTTTGAGCAGACGCCTGCGGGTGCGATTTCTTTCCAGTTTTTGTTGTGGTGTGTCATTCTTGTTTTGCCTCATTATATGATTCTTTTATTACGGCGAAGTTTTTCTCCGCCAAGTCAGGTCTGAATCTTTCTTTAAGTGTTACTGCTATGCTGTCTAACGCGACTAGGTTGGTGGCTCTGGCAACCGTACCCAGCATGGCAGTGTTGGTTATGGGCATCCCCAAAATTTTCAGGGCAATTTGTGTTGCGGGTATGGTCCAAAGTTTTCCTTTTTCAGTTTTTAATGTTTCTCTGACTTTAGCAGGTTCATCAGCAGAATTGATTATGATTACGCCGTCGTCGTTAATTCCAGAGGTTACTGGAACAGCCTTCAAAAGGGTAGGGTCTAAAACGACAACCACGTCTGGCTCGTAAACCGCACAGTGAATCCTAATAGGCTTAGTGCTTATCCGCGTGAAAGCCGTAACGGGAGCACCCATCCTTTCAGGACCAAACTCTGGGAACGACTGGATGTACTTGCCCTCGTAAATGGCTGTCCGCGCTAGAACCTCGCTGGCTGTCCAAGAACCCTGACCGCCTCTGCCGTGCCACCTGACCTCAATAATATCTTTCAAATAACACTTTCTCCCTTTCGATTTTCCACAATAATAGACATTCTACCTTCATATACATTTTTCTAGAAATCATATGAAATCTAGTGATAACGCATAAAAAACAGTAACGCATGGCTTAGACTCCCTTCCTGAATAGCGGGTGATTATCCACTTCGCAAACGTAGTGCCAACCGTCTTCTACTAGTCGTCTTGCATCGTCAACCGTTAACGCTATTGCGGATTTGTATTTGCCGTCTAACGGAAAGTGTTTGAATTTAGTATAGCGGTCTGTGCTAGCGCTGCTCTTATGTCCTAACAAGTATTGAACGTATGGTTGATTATTGGTTTCTATCAGTTTTTTTCTCGCAAAGTAGTGTCTGAAGCTGTGCATGTGAATCTGTAGGAACCTCGGGTTTTTCTGGATGTCTGCAAGTTTACGCCTTAGATAGACAAGATTGTTTCTTGCGTAGCTGCTATTAGGGTGAAAGATGTATTCACCGTTTTTCTTGCCTAGAGAGTTTAGCATTGATATGGTTTTTTCAGGAACCGTTATTGTTCTTGTGTTTGATCCTTTCTCGGGGTCGTTAATGCTTATCGTGTGTTTTTCAAAGCGCGCGCGCTAAGAGAAAAGCTGATTTAAGATACTAGGAAATTTCAGCAAAAATGAGAAGTTATTCAAAGACTAATGGCATAATCATTCAAGCACTCGCAAATTGAAGTGTATCATTCAAATGTGTTGAAATGCAAAGTTAAGCATAATGTAAACCATGTCTATAGCCTTTACTTCATCTATCACTTGCAAACTCATAGAAGGTTTCTATCATCGATAATATAGGCCCATGCGACTCATAAAATCAAGAACCTTCTCGTACTCTCTAAGGTATTGTTTTCCTTTCTCGGAGAGAATAAGAGAAGTGTCATCTTCTATTAAACCAAGATCTAATAGCTCTTGGAGGTAGGCTTTCAAACGATCAAAAGGAACATTAGTTTTTCGCTGAATTTGTGTTATCACAATCTTCTCATCTTTAGGGCGATGGTGAAGCTCTCTTAAAAGATCACCATAAATTTTCATCTTATCCCGTCGACGTATCTTCTTCATTTACTCCCCCTTTCTTTTTGACCTGAAAAAGGTTCTTTGGGCAATTAAGAGAAAAAGCACAAGACCGCCTAGGCGAGTCAATAACCCCACGAAAAGCGCAAAATAGCTTGCGTCAACAACCCAAATTAGGGATGAGTACTGATCTATCGCAAGGAGTACGTATCCTAAAGGTGCTAATAGTGTTGACTCTGGCTTCTTAACATGCCTAGCCAGACTATGAACTATAATGTAAAAAACGCAGAGTAAACTGACAACCCTGATAAGAATATAGTAGAGTACATAATCAGAGCGTGAGATTTCTGGGGAAAAGATTGCGAATAGAATCAAAGATGTGAACATAATTATCAATACGCCAAAACTTGTATTCCATAATAATTTGACGTTTTTCTCTGATTTTGAAAAATAATATGTTATTGCTAGAAATAGGAAGGCAAACCCTCTGATAAAAAGTTGAATCCATCCCCAATTGGAGAAGCTGAATATTTGAGAGTATGATAGAGCTGAAAATGCATACGACGCACCCAGAAACCCAAATCCAAGAGGCAGACCCAGATATCGGTTTTCTCCAGTTGCTTGATACGATCTTATCATGAATTTTAGGAGAATGAAGCATACAATTGCCGAAATGGCTTCTAAACTGATCCGCTCTACTTCGTATAGGGGCATGCTACGCCTTATTGTTTTATCGCTTATTATTTTTTTCTTTCTTGAAAATCGCGGGTATATGTGAACTTCCTATGATTCACAAGATATGACTTTTTTTACGCACGATAGGTGCGTGAATCTTAATAGCGAAAATGTTGAAGGTATGTCTCGCGCAATTTTGCGCATATAACTCAAGGAGAATATAAAATGAAAAGAAGTAAAACTACTGTTATGATTGCTTTATTTCTGATGCTTGCTATAGCTATCTCGCTTGTTTCTTTCTCAAACACCCCGTTTGCAGAAGCAGAAGACACTATGACGACTTATGCATTCTTAGGAGCCATGCCTAACCCAGTAGGCGTAGGTCAAGAAGTTTTGCTGCACGTTGGAATTACTCAACAGCTAGGTCTTCCTAGCCAAAGTTGGGAGGGTTTAACGGTAACTGTTACCAAACCTGACGGAACCAAGGATACGCTCGGACCTTATAGTACTGATGCAACAGGGGGCACTGGTGGCGTATTCGTGCCTGATATGGCAGGAGAATACACTCTACAAACACATTTTCCCGAACAAGTTTTTGAGGAGGGCTTCTTTGGCTTCGGCGGAGGGGGTATCCCTGCGGGCACCACAATGCTAGCTAGCGACAGCGAAGAACTCACGCTTGTTGTAAACGCAGACCCAATAGCGATTTATCCTGGTGTACCACTTCCAACTGAATATTGGACTCGTCCTATAAACGCACAGCTTAGAGAATGGGCACCAATAGCAGGAAGCTGGCCAGGTGTACCCACTGATCGCTTCGTAACTGGCAATGACGATGCTCCAGAAACTGGCCATATATTATGGACTAAGCCTATAGCGATGGGAGGTCTCGTCGGAGGAGACATCGGCCAACAAGCAATGGAATGCGGCGCCGCATACGAACAAAAATTTGGCGCTCCAACAATACTCAACGGAATACTTTACTACAATAGATACCAAGAACAAGGGCGCACTAATGTCGAACAGGAAGTTGTTGCAGTTGATTTGCATACTGGAGAAGAACTCTGGGTTAGAAACTGGAACAACACAAGGCTGAGTATCGGTCAACTATTCTATTTTGATTCATGGAATTATCATGGCACTTTCGCATACTTGTGGTCAGTAACTGGTCGAACTTGGGATGCCTACGATGCCTTTACTGGACGCTGGGCATACAGAATGACAAACGTGCCTGCCACTACCGCGTCTTATGGTGGCTCACTTGGTTCAAACTCGTTTTTTGGACCAAAAGGCGAAATCTATGCATACACAGTTGACTTAAATAATGGCTGGATGACTCTCTGGAACTCAAGTAGAGTTGTCCAACCACAAACGTCAGGTGGACCTATGGATGGCAGCTGGCAACCTCTCGGAAAGACTTATGATGCGTCAACAGGCATTGACTGGAACATAACTATCCCAACGACATTATCGGGAAGCGTTTGCGGATTTGAACTTGGCGAAAGAGTTGTGGGCCGGAGCGTTACAACCGACGAAGTTAATATATGGGCTATTAGTCTGAAGCCAGGACAAGAAGGAACGTTGCTGTTCAATAAGAGCTGGGACGCACCCGCTAGCTGGGCATCCAACATGAGCATTAGCTGGTCTACTGCATGTTTAGCAGAAAATGTAGGTCTTGTATGGGCAAAAGAGACCCGACAATGGTGGGGTTTCAGCTTAGAAACAGGTAGCTATCTTTGGGGTCCAACTGAATCAGAGCACTACTTGGGCATATATGGCACTTCAACGGCTATCGCTGACGGGAGACTTTACCAATGTTACATGAGCGGAATATTATACTGCTACAATATCACAACTGGTGAGCTATTATGGACATACGAGGCAAAAGATCCGTTAAACGAAATCTTATGGGGCAACAATTGGCCTATGCGTATTCAGTTTGTTGTCGATGGAAAGATCTACTTAGTTCATGGTGAGCACTCTCCAGTGGATCCTAAACCGCGTGGAGGACCAATGATATGTCTTGACGCAGAGACTGGAGAGGAGATATGGTCGATGTCAATGTACTATTACTACCGAACGAACGTTGTTATCGGAGACAACATAATATCGCTGATGAACTCGTACGACCAGCAAGTATACGCAATTGGAAGAGGTCCGAGTGCCATTACGGTTTCGATACAGGACGATGTTATTACTCATGGCGATAGCGTTCTGGTGAAAGGCATTGTAACTGATATATCCCCTGGCACAGAGGAATACGCTTTAACAGCGCGGTTCCCGAATGGTGTTCCTGCTGTTTCTGACGCGAATATGAGTAAATGGATGGAGTACGTATACATGCAATTCCCACGTCCAACTGACATTACTGGCGTTGAAGTCAAAATTAGTGTACTTGACCCGAACGGTAACTATTATGATGTAGGCACGGCAACAAGCGATGCTAGTGGACTCTACAGCTGTATGTTTACTCCCCTAGTTCCAGGAGAGTACACTGTCGTAGCTACGTTTGAGGGTTCTAAAGCGTATTATGGTTCATTTGCAGAGACTGCTATTGGCGTACTAGAAACACCTGCTGCTACTCCATGTCCAACACCGACACCGGCGCCAATGACTGACACATACGTGCTTGGTATAGGTGCAGGGTCAATCATCGCAATCATAGCAATAGGGCTAGTAGTCATCCTAATGCTCAGAAAACGGTAAGCATACAACAAAAGTGCATAAGCAATATTCCCCCTTCTTTTTTTCGGGGTTACAATCTCATTGGCAATGGAGAAATGGGCTGAGAGGGCTCTGGATGGAATGATGATTATACAGTCATCTTCATTCTCTTTTCTCCTATAAGTTAGTCATTCAGAGCCCCAGCAAACCTTTCTTTTTTTAAGTTGGAATTTGAAGACGTTAATGATTTAAGCCTAGAACGATACCATTATTAATTGAGTATGTTAGAGATGCCGCGTGCTTATGTTTTGTTTAACGTTGGTTCAGGTTTAGAAGACCGTGTGCTTGAAGAAGTGAAAGCGGTGGAAGGAGTTGAAGAGGCACACGTTTCGTATGGAGTGTACGATTTAGTGGTGAAGGTGAAGGCTGATTCTATGGAAGAACTGAAGGAACTCGTAACCCATCGTTTAAGGATGGTGCAGAATGTCAGGTCCACCCTAACGCTTATACTAGTTCAAGAATGAAAAAGGGTGCAGTCACATATGAAGATAATCATAGATTTTTCTTATAGAAGATTCTTCTAGTCGCTTTTTCTATTTCAGTTCTTGTTCACGCATGGGGCACTTCGCTGGGAACTCGTTTTAACTGTCTTTAGTGTGCGTCTGCACATGACAGAAGGCAAAATTTTATTATCTGATATGTACAAAAACGTACCTTAAACAAATTGAACGGGTGGTGAATTATGGTTAGTGAAGGGAGAGGGCGACTGTTCAGGAGAAAGGACGGTAAATACCTGATTTACTTGCCGAAGGACTTGGCGGAGGACAGCATGTTTCCGTTCAGCGGAGCAGACTCGATATTCGTTAAAGTTAGCTTCAAGCTGGGTGGCAAGAATCTGCTTATTGAGAAATATGTTCCGCCTCCAGAAGAATGATTGACATCTTGGATTGTCGGTATTGTCTCAAAAAGAAACAGAAACAGCTGTTAGGTTACAAAGCTAAACGTGCAGTTGAAGTATTAGAAGCTTAATTAACCAATAATATTTTTTAATTTTAAGCTGACTTTAATAATAATTTCATTTATTAGGATAATCCTCTTTCTTTCTTGTTTTTTTCTCGCTATTAACTCTTCAATCAATTTGAACATAATGTTTTTTCATCATAACGCTTGCCTTCGAGAAACCCAAGTTTTTTCTTCCATTTATCACAAAATTTGGCCATAATTATTTACTCAAATCAAATAGAACTCTTCAACTGAAAAATTTAAGCCACCATTCTAACTTGAAACATGAACTGAGAAAGTTGTTAAGAGTAGACCGAAACAAAGAAGGTGTTTTAAGCAAGAGAGTGCGCCTATCATATGATTGTGCTTAACTCCTTGTCGATTTTCTCAAGAACATAAACAAGCTGGCTAGCTAGAGTGTTGAACCTCTCTGGGTCCCTTCTAATGAACTGTTGAAGCCTGTGGCGGTTCCTCATGAACGTATTGTTATGTTTCCGTTGGCTTGTGTCTCCGTCACAGAGAAGATTGGGAAGTTTGCGTTTAAAACGGTCAACGTTCACCATTCAGAAACACTCCTGAATGTACGTAGTAATTACAAAAAACAAGCGCAAAAAAAGGGGAAAGAGACGTGGGGTATGAAGTACCTTTTTTATGCGTTTCTTTCTAAAAAAGCGCAAAAATAAACAATAACGGGTAATTTTTAGGCTCCTTTCTAAACATCGATTACTCCATGCTCCACTTTGCACTTCAGCTTAGAAACCAATATATGTAATTCAAACGTAGAATCATTTGCAGAAGGGAATGCACAGAAATGAAAGTTACCCTAGTTAATCCGCCTTATCCACCAAGCGTACATTCACATCCTCCGTTTATTCCGCTTGGCATTGCATATTTGGGCGCAGTTGCAGAAAAAGAAGGACACGAAGTCACAGTTATTGACTGCCAAGCAGAAAAACTCAACTATGAAGCCTTCCGCGAACGCATAAACCGAACCCCATCAGACGTCGTCGGGGTTACCGCAACAACTCTTCTATACAAGTCCTCCATGAAACTAATCAACATAGCCAAACAGGCGCACCCAGAAGCTGTCACTATGCTAGGCGGTTCGCACGCAACCTTCTGGGACGAGAACGCCCTAAACGAGTACCCAAGCCTCGACATAGTCGTGCGCAGAGAAGGCGAAATAACCTTCGCAGAACTTCTCGATAAACTTCAAACCAACGCCAGCTTGAAAAGCGTTTTAGGCATCACTTTCCGCAATAAAGAAGGCAAAATCGTCCGCAACGAGGACAGACCGTTCCTCGAAGACTTAGACTCATTACCTTTCCCTGCTCATCACCTTTTGCCTCTTGACGCGTTGAAGAGAATGGGCAAAGTGCTTTTCCCCCTAATCACAAGCCGCGGCTGCGTTTTCTGGTGCGACTTCTGCAGCACCGTCCGCATGTTCGGCAGAGGATACCGATGGCGCAGTCCAAAAAACGTCGTCGACGAAATGGAAATGATTCACAACAAGTACGGCGTAAACCAATTCACCTTCTACGACGACGCCTTCACCGTGAACCGAGAGCGGGCCATCAAAATCTGCGAAGAGCTCCACGCCAGAAAACTAGACTTAATCTGGGACTGCGGTACACGCGTAGACATGGTCGACCGTGAGCTCCTAAAAACCATGCATGATGCAGGTTGTATAGCTGT
This sequence comes from Candidatus Bathyarchaeota archaeon, assembly GCA_016927895.1. Taxonomy (GTDB): domain Archaea; phylum Thermoproteota; class Bathyarchaeia; order Bathyarchaeales; family Bathycorpusculaceae; genus SG8-32-3. Next base: position 23,478 of record JAFGLT010000062.1, read on the forward strand.
TTGGCTGGGCGTGGAATCAGGCTCAGAAATTATACTAGACGCTATGAACAAGGGCATAAAACTAGACCAAACACGCCAAGCTTACAAGATCGCCCATGAAGTCGGCTTAATGACGATTGCTAATGTGGTGATAGGCTTTCCAGGCGAAACTGAAGAAACCGCGAAGGCAACAATCAACTTTGTTAAGGAACTCAACCCTGACGACGTTGGTTTCTACGTGGCTACACCGTACCCTGGTACACCAATGTACGAGCAGGTCATAAATAACGGTTGGCTCAGAGTCACAGACTTCGACAAATACGATACCGCCGGACCAACTTTCGAAACACCATGGCTAACCATGGAGCAACTGGCAAAAATCCGCTACAAAGCATACCAAGATTTCTACCTGCGCCTAGGATACGTCCTTAAGATGATGCGCAGAGGCGGCACATACGGCATATCAGCCGTGAAAACTTCAGCAGCCTACGCACTCCGAGCTATGCACATAAAACTATCCTAACAGCCAAAACCACAATGGAACCGTACTTTCCAAAAAACGCAGGTTTTCGCAGTGTATGTTTTATTTTTTTTGTCGTTTTAGGTAGGCTGGGGCTTTGCACACCTAACTTAAAGGAGAAAAGGTCAAAACTCAGCTAGCGACTATTGCGGTTAGCGAAGTTTTTGTGCAAAGCCCTTTCAGCCCTTTTTATGCCTGTGAGATTGTGATCCCAAAAAAGGGGAAAATTGTGCTGTTTTGCTGATTGCTTAATGTTTCTTGAACAGCAGTATACCAACTATGGCGATTGCTACGATTATCGCGATTGTTGAGGCTGCAAAGTATGTTTCGACTGGTGCTTGCGGAACAGGTGTTGGTTCAGGGGTAACACTGGGTGCTTCGGTCACATGTATAAATGTTGATGAAGAAGCGCTATAGTAGGATTCGGTGCCTTCGAACGTAGCATAGATTGTATAGTCGCCTGGTACTAGAGGATCGAACATTAACCCAAATGTGCCTTCGGTGGTGCTTGTGGCTGTGCCGACGTCATAGCAGTTGCCGTTCGGGTCAACCACGTTTATGGTAACTTTTACACCAGTTGCATTTGTAGGCTTAGGCTGTTGCATGTAAACGTATTCCATCCAGTCGGTCATGCTGTCGTCAGAAACGCAAGGAAGTCCATTGGGGAAGTTCGCAGCTACTGCTTGTTGTTGTGAGCCGGCAGAGATGTCAGTTACTGTACCTCTCACAATTATTGGGGTACCTAGCGAGTACGCTGCATCAGGTGCTGTTACTGTCACTTTAGTGGGTCCTTTTCCATATGCGTATATTTGGTTGTCGTAGGCGTTTAGCGTAGTCATGATGCCGTCTGATATAGCTGGACCGCTGGTAACGTCGAAAGCGTCTATGCTCCACACTAGCTCGCCAGTTGTGAGGTTTAGAGCTAGTTGTTGTGCTCCGTGGTATAGTGGTGGGCTGTACATGTGGCCTTCAGGGACGAATAGTTTGCCGTCAGCGATGGTTCCTACAGTGAAGGTCCATATGGAATTGTGGCCATATGGAGACTCCTTTCCAGCCGGTGGCGTGTGATATTCCCAATTCAATTCTCCAGTAATGATGTTGTAGGAGTAAACATCTCCTCCGTATAGCCATATGTAAATTTGCCCGTCGGCGACAATAGCATTTGCTCCAAGTGAACTGAATGGACTAACGTTTGGAAGGTCAGTTGGACCCCATAGCTTCTTGCCGTCTTTGAGACTGAATCCCTCGATTGTCAATGAAGCTTCGGTTAATTGTACGTATGCTCCGTTTCCAGACCAGACACCACCAGTGTAAATAATTGACAATGGTACTTGGGTTCTATTAACTACACCCCACAATTTGTGTCCGTCTGTTGCACTGAAACCACCTTCCTCTGACCAGCCAGACTGGTAGAGATATGAACTGCCAGCAGTTGACCCTCTTAGAAGCACTACATCGCTCTGCACTGCCGCAATCGACAGAATATACGATGGAAATGAAAATCCGAACATGCTCATCATTACGGTCAATGAATCTCCACTTGTGTCTTCAGTAGGTAATGGTACAGACCATTGTACTCCGTATTCGAAGTCGATTTGTGCTCCTAATGGAGGTCTCCACATCCATTGATCAGCAGTTGCACCGCCACCACCATAGTTCGATACATATGGTGAGAGATTAATGCATCTAGTTGAGTTCCACATGCTCAGTGACGCTGAAACCTCGCCTGTCTCGTAGTTTGTGGTAGTGTTAACGTAGTAACCTATCAAGTTGCCGCCTTCATCTTCTGTAAGTGTCATTGACGGAGTGTTCGTGATATTCAATATCCAAGAGCCTGTCATTGCATCGTACATTGACATGTATGCACCTGGAGCCGAAAAGCCAGCTGCACTTAGAGGTATAGCCCACAGGTAAGCGAGGGCTCCGTATTGGTTAGGTGTGATCATATTGATAATTTGACCGCACTTTAAAACCTCATTCTTAACATCTGATGTCCACAGCGTTTCTCCAGTGTGCAAGTCGACTGCAGCCCAGCCTTGTGGGTACGTTGAGCTTCCCGGATACATTGAGTAGTAAAGGATACCTTGCATAATGATTGGCGCAAATTTGGGTTCGTATTGGGAAGTTGAATAGTAGTTAGCTGTTAGTTCACTGCCGAATTCTCCTCCGATTATGCCGCCGAACGCCTCAGGCTTCGTCCAAAGAATGTGAGCAGTGTTAGGCGCAGTAGTGTATGGATTATAGTTACCTGTAGCGTTGTACATTCCTGTAGCAGCAAAGGTGGATGCAGCAAGACCAAGCCAAGCCCCGCTAATTGAATACCATGCGTTGTTTTCACCGTATATGGGGCGTGTCCAGTATTGTGTTGGAAGCGGATTTACTTTCGGCTCTGGTATTGCTTCTTCTTGTACTATAAGTTCCACTACGTTGCTTTCACTAGGTTCGTAATAGTCCCCAATTTCTGGATAAGCAGACGCAGGCGCTCCCAAATTGTTGCCTTCCAATGTTTCACCTTCAAAGATCATTTGGAACGTGTATGTGCCAACTATATCAGGTGTGAAGGTAGTGTATGTTCCTCCAGTGGCATCTGATGTGAATGGTCCTAGTTCAGTCACGTGGTCATCAGGGTCGGTAACTTCAACGTACATGTTATGCCATCTATCACCGTATTGAGCACTCGCTGTAGGCGGTGGCAAAGCGAGCCAGAAGTTGATGTTAGCCGTTTGTCCTACGCCAATTGGATTAGGTGAAACACTGCAGAAAGCATATGTTGGCCATGACAATGGAGGGTCATGTGCGTTAGTTGAGGGCACTCCAACAAGAGAAGCAGTCATAGTGATCATCAGAAACAAAGCGATAAAAGTAGCCATAGTTTTACTTTTAATGATTGCCATCTTTCTTTCTCCTTTAATTTTTCTAAGAATCTCATGTAATATATTATTCAGAGAAGTTTTAAAGAATAGTAAGAACATGCTGTTGTGACATTTTTCTGATAAATTTTCGACTAATTCTCCAATATGGCTATTTTTAAACCATAATAGGCTATAACATTGAAACTCTAACTGGTTTAGAATGATTTTACAAGCCCGGGTCTTATTACGTCCTTGACATAGCACCCTTTTCGTAGCTAAAAAGTAGGTGCCAACAAAAGTAATATTTGAGTTAAACTCTCATAGAAAGTGCAGCGCAGATTTCTCCAATTTAAAATATATAAGCTTAAGAGGGTGAAAAAGTGGCGGAAGTGTTGTTAACCACCGACAGAACTCTTATGAGCAATTACCATGACAACGAGTTCCTAGGCTTTGGAACATGTGCCCCTCCAAACTTCATCCCTGAATGGTTCTACAGTTACTTGTTTTTTCCCCGAATAAAAACAGCCAAAGGAGTTCCTTCAGCAGCACCTTACGGTCTGAGAAAAACCGAAGCTCAACTCTTAAAAGAAGGCTTTGATGTCGCCACAATTGATCCAGACCAATTAGACAACTACATCAGCGAAGCCAAAGTTTTAGGCATTTACACAATGGATCCCTTCGGTTTAGGTCCCGCGTCAAGCACTCTTGCATCAATTTTCAAGAAAGAACCATATTTGGCAAAATACTTTTACATTTTAATCAGCAATTCCGCAATTACAGCAGCGAAAAAACGCGGATTGAAAGTCGTATTGGGCGGCCCAGGTGCATGGCAATTTCGTTATAGACCAAGATTCGCTGAAAACCATAATATAGACTGTATAATTGAGGGAGAAGCTGAGAAAGTTGTTGGCAGAATCTTTAGAGCCGCTATTGACGGGAAAGACTTGCCCAAACACTATGAAGTTCCCCTGAGCGAAACGCCTGCTCTGGAAGACATACCAGATATTGTGCAGCCTTCAATCAACGGTTTAGTTGAGCTCGGCCGTGGCTGCTGCAGAGGTTGTGCGTTCTGCAATGTTACGCAGAGGCCTCTGCGATGGTACCCACTTGAGAAGATAAAAAGAGAAATAAACATCAACATCAAAGCTGAGAATGTGACAGGCTGTTGCCTCCACGCAGAAGACGTAATGCTGTACGGTTCAAAGAACACTACGCCAGATGAAGAAAAAATAATTAAGCTTCACGAGTTTGCTGTGAAAAACACTAACGGCGGATTTAGCTGGAGTCACTGTTCTTTAGCTGCAGTAGCTTCGAAGCCTAAGCTTTTTTCAAAAGTCGCTGAGATGATTATTCAAAAACAGCCGTGGTGGGGAGTAGAAGTCGGCATCGAAACAGGTTCGCCTGAAATTGCAAAGAAAACCATGCCTGCTAAAGCACACCCTTTTAATCCAGAGGAGTGGCCAGAAGTCGTCCGCACAGGCATGGGCTTAATGCATGATAACAAGCTGGTTCCAGCCTGCACACTCATAGTGGGGCTTCCCAACGA